>NZ_NRDQ01000065.1 GCF_002878455.1 Janthinobacterium sp. AD80 | reverse complement strand
GGCGCCGCAACGCCAGCCCCAGGCCCCGGCGCGCAAGCCGGCCGCGCCCAAGGCCGCCGGCACGACGAATGCCGCAGCGCACAAGACGCCATCGCACATCACCGGCGACCAGGACTGGGAAGAGTTTTAAGATCGCCGCGCAATGTCTGCCGGCCACCGTGCCGGCGGCCTTGAAAGTATTTGACAGCGGGGCCAGGCGCGCCGATACTGGATTCAGGTGGGACTGGCGCGCCACCGCGACATGAGCAAGCCGGCGCCTCTCAGGGAGAGACCATGCGCCCCTATCTTGCCACCGTCCGGTGCCTCACGCGCCTCGGCGCCGTCCTGCTGTGCGCCGTGTTCGCAGCCTGCAGCGTCACGCCGCCCGCCAGCCTGCCCTCCATCTTCAACGACAGCGATTTCGCGCCGGCCATCGGCGTCGACGCCGGCGCGGTGTTTGCCCTCGACGACGCCATGCGGCAGTATGTGCAGACGGAGGTGGGACGCGAACGGCGCAACAAGAATCCCCGCGTGGCGCTCTACGATGCCCTGTACGACAAGTCGCAGCTGAAGCTGGAATATGATGCGGCCAAGACGCGCAATGCCAGCGAAACGTTTGCCGCGCGCAGGGGCAACTGCCTGTCGCTGGTGATCATGACGGCGGCGCTGGCCCGCGAAATGGGCTTGAAGGTGCAGTACCAGGAAGTGCTGGGCGAAGAAAACTGGAGCCGCAGCGGCGACATGTATTTTGTCGCCGGCCATGTCAACCTGGTGCTGGGACGGCGTCTGGACGACAATCCCAACAATTACGATACGAATGGCACGATGGTGATCGATTTCCTGCCGTCCGGCGACGTGGCCGGCTACCGCACGCGCGAGATCAGCGAAGCGACCATCCTGGCCATGTACATGAACAACCGCGCCGCCGAAACCATGAGCGAAGGCCAACTGGCGCAAGCCTATTGGTGGGCCAGGAGCGCCATCGTGCAGGACCCCTCATTCAGCGGCGCCTACAACACCCTGGGCGTGATCCAGTTCCGCCATGGCGACCTGGCGCAGGCGCGCCGCACCCTGGCCCACGCGCTGGCGCGCGCGCCGGACAATACCGTGCTGCTGTCCAACCTGGCGCAGGCGCTGGAAGCGTCGGGCATGGCCGAGGAAGCGCTGCCGCTGCGCCGCCGCCTGCTGGCGCTGCAGCCGCAGCCGCCCTTCCACTACTTCAACCTGGGCAAGCTCGCCATGCAGCAGGGCGACTACGGGCAAGCCATCCGCCTGTTTTCGCGCGAAATCGCGCGCGACCCGTACTACCACGAATTCCATTTCTGGCTGGCGCAGGCGTATGCGCGCATGGGGCAACTCTCGCTGGCCGGCAAGCAGCTGGAACTGGCGCTGGACAACAGCACCACGCGCAGCGACCAGGGCCTGTACGCGGCCAAGCTGCAGCGCCTGCGCGCCGCCACGGCGCACTAGTCTTCGAGGAACATCTGCTGCAGGTCGTTCAGGAAGCTCAATCCCAGTTGCGTCGGGCGGATGAGCTGGTGGTCGCGGTACAGCAAGCCTTTCGCCTCGGCCGCGTTGAGCGGCTTGTCGATGGCGTTGATGGCCAGGCCCGTGCGCTCGGCGAACAGATTCGGCGAGAAGCCCTGCGTCAGACGCAGGGTGTTGAGCATGAATTCAAAACCCATCTCCTCGCGCGCCAGCTCGCGCTCTTCCTGCACCGGGTTGCCGGCGCTGACGGCTTCCATGTAGGCCTTCGGCTGCTTGTAGCGGGCCTGGCGCAGCACGCGGTGCGGGAACGAGATTTTACTGTGCGCGCCGGCGCCGATGCCCAGGTAGTCGCCGAACTCCCAGTAGTTGCGGTTGTGCCTGGCCTGGCGGCCCGGCTGCGCATACGCCGACACTTCATAGCGGCCATAGCCCGCCTGCGCGGCGCGCGCGGCCACCATGTCGGCGATGTCGGCGCTCTCGTCGTCGTCCGGCAGCACGGGCGGGTACTTGGCGAACAGGGTGTTCGGTTCCAGGGTCAGGTGGTACAGCGACAAATGCGGCGGCGCGAACGACAGCGCCGTCTCCAGGTCCTGCTGCGCTTCGGCCAGGGTCTGCGTCGGCAGCGCGTACATCAGGTCGAGGTTGAAATTGTCGAAATGCGCATGCGCGATATCCACCGCGCGGCGCGCCTCGCCATCATCATGGATGCGGCCCAGCGCCTGCAAATGGCGGCCGTTGAAACTCTGGATGCCGACCGACAGGCGGTTGATGCCGCTGGCCCGGTAGGACTTGAACTTGTCCGTCTCGAACGTGCCCGGATTGGCTTCCATGGTGATCTCGCAATCGGGCTCCAGGGGCAGCAAGGTGCGCACGTCCGACATCAGCCGGTCCAGGCCCGCCGCCGACATCAGGCTGGGCGTGCCGCCGCCGATGAAGATGGTGTGGATCTTGCGGCCCCAGATCAGGGGCAGCGCCATTTCCAGGTCCAGCCGCAGGGCCGCCAGGTAGTCCGCTTCCGGGAAGCTGCCGCGCACCTCGTGCGAATTGAAGTCGCAATACGGGCATTTCTTCACGCACCACGGGAAGTGGATGTACAGCGACAGCGGCGGCAGCGCCGTCAGGTTCAGGGCGCCCGGCTGCAGGTAGCGCAGCGCCGCGCCGGCCGCGCCGGAAATGCCTTCCTGCGGCGCGGGAGCGGCGCCGGGCTTGGCGGCAGGCTTGGCGGCAGCGCCCACCAGTTTGATCGGAATCATTGCACGGCCCGCAGTTTCTCGACCAGCGCGCGCAAGGCCTGGCCACGGTGCGACAGTCCGTTCTTTTCCACGGACGTCAGCTCGGCCGCGCACTTGCCCAGCGCGGGAATATAGAAATGCGGATCGTAGCCAAAGCCGCCCTGGCCGCGCGGCGTGGCGATCATCTCGCCATTCCAGCGGCCGTCGGCGATCACCGGCTGCGGGTCATCCGCATGGCGCACATAGACCAGCACGCAGTAGTAGTACGCGGACTTGTCGGCATGCGCTGCCAGGTCGGCGATCAGCTTGGCGCTGTTGGCGGCATCCGACTTCGGCTCTCCCGCATAGCGAGCCGAGTACACGCCCGGCGCGCCGCCGAGCGCATTGACGCACACGCCCGAATCGTCGGCCAGCGCCGGCAAGCCCGTCAGGCGTGCCGCGTGGCGCGCCTTGTGCAGCGCGTTTTCAACGAAGGTGTGAAATGGCTCGTCGCATTCGGGCACGTCGTACTCGCCCTGGGCGTGCACGGAGAAACCGATGGTCGAGAGCAGCTCGTTGAATTCCTTGAGCTTGCCGGCGTTGTTGGAGGCGAGGATGAGGCGTTGGGTCATTGACAATATCCGGGTTGGGCCAGCCCTGCGCGGAACTGCGGGGCTGTATGAAGTGCCGACATTGTAAACCTTTTGCGCGGCCCCTACCCTGGCCTGCCGCTGCCGCAAAAAGCGGCAGCCGTGGGCTTTTTGCCCGGCACGGCGGGCGGCGATGTGTAAATCTATGTAAAGATCAGATGAAAGATCAGATACCCAGCGCCTGCTTCTGCATGGCGATCAGATCGGCGATGCCGCCCTGCGCCAGGTCCAGCAAGCGGTTCATGCCGGCGCGGTCGAATGCAGCGCCTTCGGCCGTGCCCTGGACTTCGATGAAGTGGCCCGCTTCCGTCATCACCACGTTCATGTCCGTATCGCAGCCCGAGTCTTCCACGTAGTCCAGGTCCAGCACCGGCATGCCCTGGTAGACGCCCACCGAGATGGCGGCGACAAAGCTTTTCACGGGGATGGCGGTGATCGCGCCGCGCGCCTGCAACTGGGTGAAGGCGTCATACGCGGCCACCATGGCGCCCGTGATCGAGGCCGTGCGCGTGCCGCCGTCGGCCTGGATGACGTCGCAATCGAGGTGCAGGGTGCGTTCGCCGAACGCCTGCAAATCAAAGGCGGCGCGCAGCGAGCGGCCGATCAGGCGCTGGATTTCCTGCGTGCGGCCGGACTGCTTGCCGCGCGCCGCTTCGCGGTCCATGCGCGTGTGCGTCGAGCGCGGCAGCATGCCGTACTCGGCCGTCAGCCAGCCCTGTCCCTTGCCCTTCAAAAAGCCAGGCACCTTGTCTTCGATGCTGGCGGTGCAGATGACCTTGGTGTCGCCGCACTCGATCAGCACCGAACCTTCGGCATGCTTGGTGTACTGGCGGGTGATGCGGATGGCGCGCAGCGCGTCGACGGCGCGGCCGCTCGGGCGGGATTCAAATGTCATGGGGTGTCCTGTGTGATTGGGGTTGCGGCAGCGATTCTAACACCGCGCGCCCGCATATTTGCAGCCATGCAACAGCACGGGGCCGCCCTGGCCAGCGGCGGCGATGATGCACACATGATCCCTACAATCCTGCCCCGCCGTACACAATTTTCTTTACAATGCCGTAAAACGCACACTATTCAGCAATTTTCAGGCCATCCGGCGATCCGGTCCTGTTTTACGGCGCGGGCGGGTATTGCCTGCGCTGGCTGATTAAGTGTATAAGTGACTGTATACAAGATCAAATCGGGGAATCCTTTGAGCATTTCAAGCATGACAGGCTACGCGGTTGCCACCAGCGAAGGTGCTGCAGGCACACTGACAATTGAAATCAAGAGCGTCAATTCGCGCTTTCTCGACCTGCAATTCCGCATCAATGACGATTTGCGGGCGCTGGAGCCTGACTTGCGCGCCGCCGTCATGTCCGCCATCACGCGCGGCAAAGTCGAGGTACGCCTGAGCTTTGGCCGCAAGGCCGCGACCGCCGGCACGCAAGCGCTGAACGTGCCCCTGCTGGCGGAACTGGCACGCCTGCAAAACGAAGTGGGCCAGCATTTTGTCTCCGCGCCCGTCATGACGGTGGCTGAACTGCTGCGCTGGCCCGGCGTCATCGAAGAGGCGCAAGTGGGCCAGGAATCCCTGCAGGCCGACGTGGGCGCGCTGACCCGCCGCACCGTGGCCGCCTTCGTTGACAGCCGCAAGCGCGAAGGCGCGGCGCTCGAAGCCGTGCTGGTGTCGCGCATCGAGGCGATGGAAGCCATCGTCAAACGCATCACCCCCCTGATCCCGCAAGTGGTGGCGGCCTTCCAGCAAAAAGCCATCGAGCGCATGCAGGACGCGCTGGGACTGGCCAGCCAGGGCTCGAATTCGGCCCTGTCGCGCCAGGACGCCATGGAACGCATCCGCCAGGAAGTGATTTTGTATGGCATCCGCATCGACGTGTCGGAAGAGCTGGCCCGCCTGTCGGCCCACCTGGGCGAAACGCGCCACATCCTGACCAAGGGCGGGCAAGTGGGCAAGCGCCTGGACTTCATGATGCAGGAACTCAACCGCGAAGCCAACACCCTGGGCGCCAAGGCGTCCGTCAAGGAACTGGCCGACGCCTCGATGGACCTGAAGCTGCTGATCGAGCAGATGCGCGAACAAGTGCAGAACCTGGAATAAGCCATGCTTGCTCCACGCACATGGACACTCGCCGGCGCCGTCCTGGCGCTGCTGGCGGCAGGCGCGCAGGCGCAAACGGCGCAGCAGCCGTCGCCTTACGCGATCGAAAGCTGCACCTTCGGCTGCTTCGTGCTGAAAGAACGGGGCGCCGCCATCTACACGGGTACCGATGCCGCCTCGTACCGCATCTGCTCGCGCAGCAGCCTGGGCGCGGAAGTGTCCGTCGACAGCACCGTCGTGCGCCTGAATAACCGCGACTGCACCGATGTGAACGGACGGGCCATCGTCCTGAATGCCGGTGAAATCGCACTGGGCCGCTTGCCCCGCTGAGGCAAACAAGGCAAGCTGGTTTTTTGCCATGCCGCCGGCAAGGACTGGCTCACCGCCTTGCCTCTTGGTAAAATAGCGGATTGGGCGCCGCCTGCGCAGGCAAGCGCGCCAACATCACACGATTATGGAAAGATCCGCATGAGCCACCCTACCGCCTTCTCCGGCAGCCTGTTCGTGGTTGCCGCGCCTTCGGGCGCTGGCAAATCGACACTGGTCAATGCATTGCTGGCGCAAGAGCCCGGCATCAAGCTGTCGATCTCGACCACCACGCGCGCGCCGCGTCCGGGCGAGCAGCATGGCCGCGAATACTATTTCACGACGGCGGAAGACTTCGTCGCGCGCGCCGAACAGGGCGAATTCCTGGAATGGGCGGAAGTGCACGGCAATTACTACGGCACCTCGCGCATCATGGTGGAGCAGCAGATGGCCGCCGGCACCGATATCCTGCTGGAAATCGACTGGCAGGGCGCGCGCCAGGTGCGCAAGCAATTCCCCCGCGCGGCCGGCATTTTCATCCTGCCGCCATCGATCGACGCGCTGGAAGAGCGCCTGAACAAGCGCGGCCAGGACGAGCCGCACGTGATCACGCGCCGCCTGCTGGCAGCCGGCGGCGAAATCGCACACGCTCCAGAGTTCGAGTATGTTATTATCAATGAAGAGTTTACGGTCGCTTTGTCCGAACTGAGCGCGATCGTGAGAGCGGCCCGTTGCCGGTTTGCGCAACAAGCGGCCCGCAACGCATCGCTATTCGCCCAGCTGGGCCTGCACGCGGAATAATCGCCGCCACCGCACGCCAGTTCATACACAGCACCACGCAAAACAATTTTAGGAGTTACCATGGCCCGTATCACAATCGAAGATTGCCTGAAGCAGATCCCTAACCGTTTCCAGCTGACCCTGGCCGCAACTTACCGCGCACGCCAGTTGTTGCAAGGCCACACCCCAAAGGTGGAAGCCAAGGACAAGCCTACCGTTGTCGCACTGCGCGAAATCGCTGCCGGTAAAGTCGGCATCGAAATGCTGAAAAAGGTCCCGATGTAATTGGGAACCCGCGTGCCGGAACAGTGCTGACCCCTGGTTCTACCGTATCCTTTATTCACACTGTGAAGCAACGCGACGTTTTATGAGTCTGACCCCAGCCGACACGACTTCCGCAGCACTGCCGCCCCTGGCTTCGCGCCAGGCGGCAAAATCCCAGGGCGCTTCCGCGCCCGGTACCGGCACGTCCGGCAGCAATACCCCCGCAACACCGCCAGCACCCGCGCTGGGCGTGGCTTCCGTCAGCCACCTGGCCGACAAGCTGGCCGAATACCTGTCCCCCGCCGACCTGAAAAAAGTCAAGGAAGCCTACCGCTTCTCCGACGAAATGCACCTGGGCCAGATGCGCCGTTCGGGCGAGCCGTATATCTCGCATCCGATCGCCGTCGCCGAAATCTGCGCCGACTGGAAGCTCGACGCGCAAGCCATCATGGCCGCCCTGCTGCACGACGTCATGGAAGACCAGGACGTCAAGAAGGATGAATTGATCGAGCGCTTCGGCGCGCCGGTGGCGCACCTGGTCGATGGCCTGTCGAAGCTGGAAAAGATCGAGTTCCAGAGCCAGATCGAAGCGCAGGCGGAAAACTTCCGCAAGATGCTGCTGGCCATGGCCTCCGACGTGCGCGTGATCCTGATCAAGCTGGCCGACCGCCTGCACAATATGCGCACCCTGGACTTCATGACGGCGGCGAAAAAGCGCCGCATCGCCAGCGAGACCATGGAAGTGTATGTGCCGATCGCGCACCGCCTCGGCCTGAACAACATTTATCACGAGCTGCAGGACCTGTCGTTCTCGCACCTGTACCCGATGCGCTACCGCACCCTGGCGAAAGCCGTCAAGGCGGCGCGCGGCAACCGGCGCGAAGTGGTCAACAAGATCATGGAAGCGGTGAAAAGCACCCTTTCCATGGCCGAGCTCGACGCAGAAGTGACGGGCCGCGAAAAGACCCTGTACGACATCTATAAAAAGATGCGCAGCAAGCATTTGTCGTTCTCGCAAGTGCTGGACGTGTACGGCTTCCGCGTGGTGGTGAACAGTTTTGCCGACTGCTACGTGACCTTGGGTACCCTGCACAGCCTGTACAAGCCCATGCCGGGCAAGTTCAAGGATTACATCGCGATCCGCAAGCTGAACGGCTACCAGTCGCTGCACACGACCGTCATCGGCCCCTACGGCACGCCGGTGGAATTCCAGATCCGCACGCAGGAAATGCACCGCACGGCCGAGTCCGGCGTAGCGGCGCACTGGCTCTACAAGAGCGGCGAATCGAACCCGTCCGACCTGCAGCAGCGCACCCATGCGTGGCTGCAATCCTTGCTCGACATCCAGCAGCAGACGGGCGACTCGGCCGAATTCCTCGAACACGTCAAGGTCGACCTGTTCCCCGATTCCGTCTACGTGTTTACGCCGAAGTCGAAGATCATCGCCCTGCCGCGCGGCGCCACGGCCATCGACTTCGCCTATTCGATTCACACGGGCATCGGCGACCAGACCGTGGCCGTCAAGATCAACAATGAAACCTCGCCCCTGCGCACCGAGCTGCACAATGGCGATATCGTGGAAATCATCACCGATTCCTCGTCGCGCCCCAGCCCGACGTGGCTGTCGTTCGTGCGCACCGGCAAGGCCCGTTCGGCCATCCGCCACCATCTGCGCACGATCAACCTGCCCGAATCGATCGCCCTGGGCCAGCAATTGCTGTCGCAGGCGCTGCACACCCTGAACATCGACGCCGACCTGCCGGCGCCACTGGTCGAACGCCTGCTCAACGAGTCGAGCGCCAACTCCATGGACGAGCTGTACGCGGACATCGGCATCGGCAAGCGCATGGCGACGCTGGTGGCGCGCCACATCTTTGGCCTGATCGGCGGCGAAGCGGCCAGCATGCCAGTGGAACACAATAGCGGCAGCGAGCTCGACCCTGTCACCATCTGCGGCAGCGAAGGCGTGTCCGTCCAGCTGGCGCCATGCTGCTTGCCGATTCCCGGCGACCAGATCATCGGCCAGCTGCGCCGCGACCAGGGCTTGCTGGTGCACACCAGCGACTGCTCGCAAGCCAAGCGCCAGCGCGCCAAGGAACCGGACCGCTGGATCGCCGTGCGCTGGGGAACCGAACTGAACCGCCGCTTCGACTGCCGCATCAAGGTACTGATCAACAGCGAACGGGGCATCCTCGCCCGCGTCGCCGCCGAAATCGGCGAATCGGACGCCAACATCATCTATGTGGGCATGGACGAAGACAAGGACAACGTCCTCGACCAGCTGCGCTTCACCGTGCAGGTCAAGGATCGCGTCCACCTGGCCGCCCTGCTGCGCAATGTGCGGCGGGTAGCCGGCGTGAACCGCATCCTGCGCGAGCGTAACTAAGAATTGTTGGCAAAGAGCTGGGGTCAGACCCGCCGGGGCAATACGTCCCAATGGGGCGCATTCCAATCGCGAAGCGACTGACCCAGGCCCTTATGTTTTGCTGATTCGAACGTTATTAATTAACACAGCAAAAAGCTGGGGTCAGACCCGCCGGGTCTGACCCCGGATCTCCGCTGCTGGCTACCGACTCCTTTCCGCAACTCGCTGTAAAAACGCCTGGTCGCCTACCGCAAATTCAGCATGGAGTGCCTCACGCAGTTGTCCAATGCAACGCTCGCCCAACTCATCCTGAAATAACGTTTGGTATTTCTCTTGCCGTTCAGACGCGTCACGTCCAAGCGTCAAATACAAGGAATGCGGAGACAGCAGATCATCATTTACGCCCTGCGCATTGCTCCGATAGCTGGACCAGCAATATTGCCCAGGCAATGCCACGATACCGCCCCTGACGGGATTAAGTTCGATATAGCGCTGGCAAATCAATAAATAACGCTCGCCCTGCACCAGGCAAGACTTGTAGCGACCTTCCCACAAGCTGCCGGTGCGTCCATAACGCCAGTTGAAATACTGCCCATAACGCTAGTTCAGCATTTTCATCAGCGACGACAGGGAGATTGTGCTTTGCGTGGAGAGCAAGAGATGCACATGATTGCTCATCAACACATAAGCATGCAGATGGCATGGCGCAAGCACCAAACAACTGCGCAGATAATCAAAATAGCGCTGCTTGTCCTGCCCATCAGGAAAGCATGCTTGGCGATTCACTCCACGCTGCACCACATGCAGCGGAACGCCGGGCAAGACGAGGCGAAGGCGGCGGGGTATGGCAACTCCTGATACCAACTAAATGATCAGTGTGCCCGCGTGCGCATCAGCCACCCTGCGTCACCGCAAACTACCCCTCTCCCGGCGCCGGATACGTCACTTCCAGCAATTCCAGTTCCTGCGGGCCCTGCGGCGTGTTGAGGGTGATCAGGTCGCCTTCGCGCGCCTTGGTGATGGTGCGGGCCATGGGGGAGATCCAGCTGATCTTGCCATTCAAGGGGTCGAATTCATCGATGCCGACGATGGTGATGGTGTGCGTTTCGCCGTCTTCTGTCCGGTAGGTAACAGTGGCGCCAAAGAACACCTGGTCACTGCCATGGTGCACGCTGGGGTCGACGATGGCGGCCAGGTCCATGCGTTTTGTCAGAAAGCGGATGCGGCGGTCGATTTCGCGCAGGCGCCGCTTGCCGTAGATATAGTCGCCATTTTCCGAGCGGTCGCCATTCGACGCCGCCCAGTGGACGATGCGCACCACTTCCGGACGGTCGACGTCGATCAGCTGCAGCAGCTCTTCCCTGATGCGCTGGTAGCCGGCCGGCGTGATGTAGTTCTTCGCGCCGGGCGGAATGGCCAGCGCCAGGGCGGCCGCTTCCTCGTCGTCGTCGTTGTCCGATTCTTTTACAAAGGCTTTATTCATCTGTCTATTGTAGCCCCGCCAGACGGTGCCTGGCACACCGCAAGCGGGGGCAAGCGGGCTTTTTTGACGTATCATCGTGGCAATCGCGGCAAACATCCGCCGCGCACGGAGACGGATGAAAAAATTCTACAGAGTCAGGCGCTGGCTGTTCGCGCCGCTGGTCTACCTGGCCGCCATTTTCCTGCTGGCCGAGGAATGGCTGTGGGCGACGGGCACGCGCATCATGCAGGTGGTGGCGCAGTTTCCGCCGCTGCATGCGCTCGAAGCGTGGATCAAGCGATTGCCGCCGTACTGGGCGCTGGCCATCTTCGTGCTGCCGGCCGTGCTGCTGTTTCCCGTCAAGCTGCTGGCCTTGCTGGCCATCGCGCGCGGCCATGCGTTTTCCGGCATCGGCGTGATCGTCGTCGCCAAGCTGGGCGGCGCGGCGGCCGTCGCGCGCCTGTACAGCCTGACGCGCCCTACTTTGCTGAGCCTGCCATGGTTTGCGCGCTGGCATGGCTTGTTCATGGAAACCAAGGACCGCTGGATCGCCCGCCTGCGCGCCACGCGTCCATGGCGCCGGGTCAGC
>NZ_NRDQ01000064.1 GCF_002878455.1 Janthinobacterium sp. AD80 | reverse complement strand
GCGCGCCCGCCGGCCAGCAGCAAGGCCAGCGCGGCTGGCGCCAGGCACAGCAAAAACAGCAGGCCCGGCACGCCCGCCAGGGCCGCCACCTGCAGCATGGCCACGTTATCGGCCTGCGAATACGCGAGGCTGCCCCAGTTACCGTCGGGCAGCAAGGCCGCCATCAGGGTATCGATGGCCACCCACAGCACGGGATAGGCCAGCACCGTCCAGCCGGCCCGGTAGCGCAGCACGATGCGCCGCGTGGCCAGCACCACCAGCAGCCACAGCAGGGCTTTGACGAGCAGCACGGCCAGCATGGCCGGCACGGGCATGAGCAAGCGGAAATAGGCAACGTTGGAAGACAGTCCCAGCGCGGCGGCGATGAAGGTCATCCAGGCGGCATCGCGGCGGGACGAGCGCAGGGCCAGCCACAGCACGGGCAGCGGCGCGCACCAGGCCAGCCATCCCAGCGGCTGCGGTCCCAGCACCCAGTACAGGGGCAGGCCGGCCGCCAGCGCGGCGGCGCATTGCAGCAGGCGCTGGCGCAGCGCGGTATTGCCGGCAAACACGGCCGGCGCAGACAGGACAGTGGACATGTTCATGCTTTCAAGGGGAGCCAGATTTCCACGCCGCCAGTGCCGCTGACGGGATCGAAATGGTGGTCATAGCGTTCAAAATCGGGCGCGTCAGCCACTTCCAGGCCGGACTCGGGCAGCCAGGTGTTCCACACGGTATGCCAGGTGGCGCGTATCGTGGAAATATGTCCGCGGTGACGGAAGACGGCATAGCGCTGCGGCGCGATGCGCAGCCGCATCCAGCCGTCCGGCGCCCGGGAAAAGTCGGCCACCGGCATGGCGCACAGGTAATCAAAATTGCCCGCGTCGTCGTTGTTGCAGCACACGCCATACACCAGCTGGCCAGGTGCCACATGGGGCAGGAAACGTTGCCACAGGGCGGGGATGCCGGCGCTGGTTTCGGCCCGATAGCGTTCGACCAGGCCGGCCAGCAGCATGGCCGGCCCCTGCTCGAAACGGGGCGGCTCCAGCGGCACGCCCGGCGCCGCATCCATCTTGATGGCGTCGACCAGGGCCAGATTGGCGACGTGGGACTGGGCCCGCACCATTTCCGGCGTGAGCTGGAACTGTTCGCGGAAGGCCCGCGTAAATGCCTCATGGGAACTGTAGCCAGCCTCCAGCGCGACCGACAGAATATCCTGCGCGCCCTGCGCCAGCGCGCGGGCCGCCTCGCTGAGCCGGCGCGCCCGCACATAGCGCATCACGGAGTGGCCCGTCGCCAGGCCAAACGCGCGCGTCAGATGGCACGGCGAAGCGCCACCCACGCGGGCGATATCGTCGAGCGAGAGAGGGTCCGCGTAATGCGATTCGATATACCAGAGTGCCTTGGCCAGATAGCTCATGAACGTTTCCCGTTGAACGAGCAGCGACTGTAGCATTTTCAGGCGGGGAGGATTTGACCGGAATTGCGCAATGCCGGGCGAGCGAGATACCTGACAGTAGCGTAGCGAGCGGCAGTGATTGTGGCCGACAAGCGCAGCACTAGGCCAGCGCAGAGGGGCCGGGCCGGTGAGCACGGCCAGCCGCACAGCGCGCCGCGCGAGGTGTTGAAAAGTGTTCTATTTGCGCGTGCGCTTTTCGTGCACCAGCTGGCCGCCGCTGATGCGCGCCAGCTCGCTCATTTCCTGTGCCAGGTAGGCCAGCAAGTCGTCGATGCTGACGATGCCGGCAAGGCCGCCCAGGCTATTGACGACGGGCAAGCGGCGGATGCCATTGATGCGCATGCGTTCGATGACATCAAAGGCGTCCTCCTCTTCGCTGGCCGTGAGCAGCTGGGCGCTCATGATGTCGCCCACCAGCAGGCTGGCGGGATCGAGCCCCAGGGCGATGACGGAGATAACGATGTCGCGGTCGGTCAGGATGCCGATGGGGACGCGCTCGCCATTCGGCTGCTCGGCAACGACGAGGTCGCCCACATGGTGCTGGCGCATCATCAGCGCCGCCTCCTGCACGCTCATGTCGCGCTGGCAATGAATAGTTTGCAAGGTGCAGATGTCACCGATACGCATGTCGCCACTCCGCTGTTTCCAGAGTGTCCACGCTACGCCGTCCCGCCGGGGCGGGCTTGCGCCAGATCAAAAGAAAACGGACTTACTTTTCTTCCGGCGGGGGCAGGAAGCAGGCTTCGACGATCTGCAGGTCGTTGTCCTTGGCAAACTCGCGCACGAAGTGGAAAGCCATCGGCTCGATCTCGCGCAGCTTGGTGTTGACGACCACCGATTTGACGCCATTGACCACGGTCGGGCGTACGTAGGGCGAATACTGGAGGTGCGCGTTGCGCCCGCCGCCTTCGGGATTGAAACAGGACATCACTCCGCAAAGGCGCTCGGCCCAATCGCTGGGTCGGAATTGCTTGCCATTGCTGGTGAGACCAAGGATGAAGAACTCATCTGAGAGCTCGTTTTGAGATAACTCGGCCATGTGGCTTGTCGGGACTGGATTGCGTGAATGGCCCCGGCGGGTAAGCCGGGCTGGTAGTTCAGTTGCGTCACTGCACTGCGTGTACTGCGGTAAGCCAGTATTATATCTTATAGAAGACTTGGCTTCTACCTCGATCTGCCTGCGGATGCAAACAGGGGCTGTCGCGGTTTCCGCGCCAGCCCCCTATTTTAACCCCGTTCCGCGCGCAAGGCGCATGCACAGGCGCCGTGCGCCCGTGCCGCCGCCCGCATCAGCCGAGCCAGACAGCGCCCGACATCAGCAGCAGCAAGAGCATCCACAGCAGCAAGGCGCGCCAGACCAGGCCCACCGTGCTCTGCAATGCACGCGCGCCGGGCTCTTCGCCGGGCAGGATATCGGACTCGCTGTCGCTGTCATCGACGGCCATGTCGGGCGTGACGAGCACGCGGGCCGCCGTTTCCGCTGGCGTGCCCAGGCGCACGCCCATGGCGCCGCCGCCCGCCGTCAGGATGATGCCGATGGCCTCGTCCTGCCAGCGCTGGGCGAAATTGCGCCAGGCATAGATGGCATCCTCGAAATTGCCGACCACGGCAAAGGCCACGGCCGTCAGGCGCACGGGGATCCAGTCGATCCAGTAAAAGGCGCGCGCGGCGAACTGGCCGAACGCTTCATTGCGCATGTGCTCGGGTTCGTTCCAGGCGCGCGCCAGGTATTCGGCCACGCGGTACATCACGGCGCAGGCGGGACCCAGCGGCATGAGGAACCAGAAGAACACGCCAAAGACATTGCGGTGCGTGGTGATCAGGGCTTTTTCCACGGCAATGCGGGCAATTTCGCTCGCTTCCATGCCCACCGTGTCGAGCTTGGTCCAGTCGGCCAGCAAGGTGCGCGCGGTGGCCTCGTCGCCGGCGCTCAGGGCCAGCTGGATCGACGTGAAGTAATGGCTGTAATGGCGGAAACCCAGGGTCAGGTAGACGATGAGCACGTTCCAGGCAAAGGCCAGCAGGGACAGCTGATAATGCTGCAACAGCCAGTACACGCCGGCCGTGGGCACCATCAGCACGCCGATCATGAGGAACCAGCCCATGCGGCCGTGATGGGCGTGGCCGGCATTGAACCAGGTCTCCATGCGCATCGCCAGGCTCTTGATCTCGGCGTAGATAGGATTATCCGCGCGCAAGGGTTTGAGCTGCTCGATCAGCAATGCGCAAAGTATGGAGAGAAATGTCATCAAACGTCCTTTTTGTCTTTTTCAGCAATACCGCAATGCCCGCTACGATAGCGCAGTGCAGTGCTGGAATCAAACTTATTACGTGCGGGGCGCCATTTTACGCGCGCAAGAGGTGAAACAGGTTGCGCAGCATGCCGGCCGTCGCGCCCCAGATGTAAAAGCGCTCGTAGGGCATGGCGTAGAAGGAGCGCCGCCCACCGGGCAATTCCACCGACAGGCGCTGGTGATTGACGCCATCCATGAGGAAGGCCAGCGGCACTTCAAAGATTTCCGCCACTTCCGAGGGGTCGGCGCGCAGCTCGAATGGCGGCGTCACCAGGCCCACCACGGGCGTGACCTGGTAGCCGGTGCCCGTCAGGTAATCAGGCAGGCAGCCCAGCACTTCGATATGTTCGCGTGACAGGCCGACCTCCTCCTCCGTTTCGCGCAGCGCCGTGGCGATGGCCGAGCCATCGTACGGCTCGCTGCGCCCGCCGGGAAAGCTGACCTGCCCCGCATGGCTGCTCAGGTGGTCGGTGCGCATGGTCAGCAGGATGGTCAGACCCTGCGGCCGCTGCACGAGGGGAATGAGCACGGCGGCCGGCACCGGTTCGGCGCGGGCGGACAGGAAATCCTGGGTGATCTCGGGCCGCCAGTCGGGCGGCGCGGCAAGGCGCTGGCGCAGCCAGTCCGGTGTCAGGCGCTCGGCGTCCAGCGCCGCCTCGCCGGCGATCGAATCGATGGCAAGTTGTTTGGGATCAAATGCGATGGTGGCCATTGCCCCTCCCTCATGATTAAAAGCACTCGGCAAAACCATCGCGAGCGGAAGGAAAAGGTAGCCGAGACGCGCGACCGTGCTCCAGCACGGTAAGCATCGCAGGCTGCCCATACCGACGCGCAGCAGGTTTGGCCAGGTGTCAGCATAAAAAAAAGGGGCACCAGTACGGCACCCCTTTTCCCAACGCAGACGCTGATATTACGCGCTTGCTTTCGCCACAACGCGGCGGTTTGGCAATTTTTCTTTGATACGCGCCGATTTACCCGAACGCTCACGCAGATAGTACAGCTTGGCGCGGCGAACGTCACCACGGCGTTTCACTTCGATCGAAGCGATCAGCGGCGAGTACAGTTGGAACGTACGCTCAACGCCTTCGCCGGACGAGATCTTGCGAACGATGAAGTTCGAGTTCAGGCCACGGTTACGACGGGAGATAACGACGCCTTCGTAAGCCTGGGCGCGCTTGCGCGTGCCTTCGACTACGTTGACGCTGACGATAACGGTATCGCCTGGTGCGAAGTCAGGAATCGATTTACCCAGACGGGCGATCTCTTCTTGCTCTAATTGTTGAATCAAGTCCATTTTTAACACTCCGAAAACCATCATGCCGGCGCACTGTGGATAGCGTACTATCCGCCCGGTAGAGGATGGGTATTACCAATTTGGGCAACATGCCCGGCACTGCAAGGCCACCCTGCCCGCCGTCAGAAGACGGCTTACAGGCTGGCCAGAAATTTTTCGTCGGCACGGCTGAGCAAGCCGGCGGCGCGCGCGCTGGTCAACAGATCAGGACGCTTCTTCGCGGTCGCTTCCAGCATGCGCTGGCGGCGCCACTTGCCGATCTCGGCATGATTGCCACCCATCAGGACGGGCGGCACGGCCATGCCTTCGTATGTTTCCGGCCGCGTATAGTGCGGCGAATCGAGCAAGCCATTGACGAAGCTGTCCTCGATGGCCGATGCCTCGGTGTTCAAGACACCTGGCAACAAGCGGATCACCGCATCCATCAGCGCCATGGCAGGCAATTCACCGCCCGACAGGACGAAGTCGCCGACGCTGATTTCCTCGTCGACACAACGGTCCAGCAGGCGCTGGTCCACAGCTTCATAGCGGCCACACAGGATCACCAAGCCAGGCTCGGCTTTCAACTGCGTGACGCGCTCGTGCGTCAGCGGCCGGCCTTGCGGCGACATGAATACCACGCGCGGCGGCGCCAGTCCCAGTTCGGTCTGGCGCTGCTTGGCGGCAGTGATCGTCGCTTCAAGCGGGCGGGCCATCATCACCATGCCGGGGCCGCCGCCATAGGGGCGGTCATCCACGGTACGGTGATTGTCCGTCGTGAAATCACGGGGATTCCACAAGGACAGGCCACATTTGTTTTGCTCGAAGGCACGCCGGGTCACACCCGACTGCGTCAGCGCGGCAAACATTTCCGGAAACAGGGTCACGACATCAAATTGCATCGCTCACCATCCCGCAACGTTTGCCCGGCGCATTGTTAAGCGCAGGCGGTTTAATAATCGAGGCCCCAGTCGACCGTGATCTTGCTGGCGGCCTTGTCAACGTTAATGACAAACTGGCCGACAAACGGGATCAGGCGCTCAGGCGCCTTTTCAGCGGCGTCATCGGCAGTGGCGACCGGAGTAATGCGCAAAATGGATTGCGGACCATTGCTCATCATGTCGTGCACTGTGCCGAGGCACTCGCCTTGCAAATTCTCAACTGTCAGTCCGATCAGATCGGACCAATAAAATTCATCGGCCGTCAGCGTCGGGAAATGGCTACGCGGAATTTGCACAGAGGCACCCTTCAGCGCTTCTGCGGCATCCCGCCCGACCACACCCACCAGCTGGGCCACGACGTCGCCGCCGTGTAACTTTGCTTGCCTGACTTGAACATCATGCAAGGTCGGTTTATTAAACCACCAGGTTTTGACGCTTAATAATGCATCCGCATCGTCGGAGAAAGGAGTGATCCTGACTCCGCCAGCAATGCCATAAGCACCGGAGACATAGCCTACCTGTACCAGGTCATCGGGGACTTTCACCCCGGATGCAGTCTTGACCGTCAAACCAGTGATCTAATTAAGCTGCTGCTTTGTTGTTGCTAGCTACCAGGCGAGCAACGGTTGGCGACAATTGTGCGCCAACGCCTTGCCAGTAGGCCAGACGGTCTGCGGTGATACGCAGTGGAACTTCGCCACCTTGCGCCATCGGGTTGTAAAAACCGATACGCTCAATGAAGCGACCATCGCGGCGATTGCGCGAATCAGTAGCGACGATGTTGAAGAACGGGCGCTTCTTGGCGCCTCCACGAGCTAAACGAATAACGACCATAATATTTCCAAAAAGTGTGCTGAGGCGGAAAAAGCCGCAAATTATAGCGCGCTTTACCGCCAGGCAGCAAGCGTTATGATGACGGGCGTGTAATTTGGGCTAATCAAACATTATGACCAGACATCGGCCAAGACGCAATAGGCGTGTGCGCCTATCGTGCCGGCCATGACGGTAAATCGCGCGAAATCATTGCATAAACGCCACAGGAAAGTGCTATCGTTGCGCCACACTATGGCCGATACTGGCAATCTTTATCGATGAGCAACCCTGGAGTCCCATGACCGCCACCACGATTTCGCAGCCGCCGCACAAGAACAAGGCATTTACCACCCTGCTGGCCTTTTTGCTGGGCAGCCTGGGCGCCCACCGCTTTTATCTGCACGGCGCCAAGGACGCCTGGGGCTGGCTGCACCTGGCCGCCGTGCCCGCCACCTTGCTGCTGCGCCAGATCGTTCCCGAGGCGGACTGGTTTTACCAGATCCTGCCGCTGACCCTGTCCGCGCTGGCCGGTTTCCTGGAGGCGCTGGTGCTGGGCCTGATGCCGGATGACAAGTGGGATGCGCGCTACAACGCCGCCAGCGGCCGCCAGTCCGACACGGGCTGGCCGCTGGCCGTGGTGCTGGTCGCTACCTTGATGCTAGGGGCAGGCGTGCTGATCGCAACCATGGCGCGCCTGTTCGACTTGCTGTATACAGGCGGCGCCTACGGTTAATTTCCATATGGAAATGACCTCGCGCGAGGGGTGCCGCACGCACATGTAAGTGTTGGTAAGCAATCATGATTTTCCTCTATACTGCATTCACAATGCGACCATTACTGGCTCATTCAACACCCCACAGGAGAAGATCATGATTCGTCGCCCATACCTCATCGCAGTGGCCATTGCCGCCCTGTTCAGCACCTCCGCCTACGCGCAGAACCTGTCACCGAAGGCGCAATACGCCTACGACACGAAACAAGCCAACACGCGCTATGCGGACGACAAGAAATTGTGCGCAGAAGAAACCAGCTCGAAAGCCCGCATGCAATGCCTGCGCGACGCCAAGGGCGAATACGACCAGGCCATCATCAACGCCAAGGCCGCGCAAAAGGCCGGCAACTCGTACGCCGGCCAGAACAGCAAGCCGGCCCAGCATCAGATCTGCGCCGATTGCGGCAAGGTGCTGGCAGTCAACGTCACTGAAAAAGCCGGCGAAGGCGGCGCCCTGGGCATGATCGGCGGCGGCGTGGCCGGCGCCCTGCTGGGCCGCCAGGTAGGCGGCGGACGCGGCAAGGACCTGGCCACCCTGGCCGGCGCCGCAGGCGGCGCCTACGCGGGCAAGCAGGTCGAAGGCCACATGAAAAATGCCAAGGTGTGGACCGTCACCGTGCAATACGAAACAGGCGCCAAGGCCGACTTCGCGTTTGACCAGGATCCTGGACTGGCTGCGGGCGACCTGGTGCGCAATTCCGGTAATGGTATTGCCAGAAGGTAAGCCGAACCCCATAACAAGGACTGGGGTCCGACCCTCAGGGTCCGACCCCGGCACTTACGTTGGGGGTTAAAAAAAGCGCCGGAGAGCAATCTCCAGCGCTTTTTTGCATTTAAGCTGCCTTCAGCAAACTACTGGGGTCAGGCCCTCGCCAACGCTAACATCGAAGCTCGGCGTTAGCAGACGAGGGGTCCGACCCCGGTTAAAACTGCTCTTCCGACAGCGCCATCACGCCGGCGCTGCCGTCGATGATGGTGGCGCGCAAGCCTGGTGCCTGCGACAGGATGTGGTCGGCAAAGAAGCGCGCGGTGGCGATTTTGGCGTTGTAGAACGACGCATCGCCGCTGCCCTCGCCCAGCTTTTGCTGCGCCGCCACGGCTGCGCGCGCCATCTGCCAGCCGCCCAGCACGATGCCGGCCAGCTTCAGGTATGGCACACTGCCCGCGAAGACGGCCTTGATATCCGACTTCATGTTCGCCACCACATACTCGACCACGGCTTCGAGCGCGGCGCTGCCTTCGGCCAGGTGACGCTGCATGGCCTGGAAGTCGGCGCCGGTCAGCTCGCCCAGCTGGGCTTCCGTGGCGCGCACCTGGGCGATGATGGCTTTCGCCACGGCACCGCCGTCGCGCACCGTCTTGCGGCCCACCAGGTCATTCGCCTGGATGGCCGTCGTGCCTTCGTAGATGGTGAGAATCTTGGCGTCGCGGTAATGCTGGGCAGCACCCGTCTCTTCAATAAAACCCATGCCGCCATGCACTTGCACGCCGTCGCGCGTGACGTCCTGCGACATTTCCGTCGACCAGCCCTTGATGACGGGCACCAGGTATTCATACGTGGCCAGGCTTTCCGCGCGCACTTCCGTGTCCGGATGGTGGTGCGCCACGTCGCTGATGGCCGCGCCCACGTAGGCCAGCGCGCGCGCCGCCTCCGTTTGCGAGCGCATGGACATCAGCATGCGGCGCACGTCCGGATGATGGATGATGGAAACGGGGCCGCTGGATCCTGCCAGGTCGCGCGACTGCACGCGGTCCTTGGCGAACGCCACGGCCTGCTGGTAGGCGCGCTCGGCCAGGCCGATGCCTTGCAGGCCGACGCCGAAGCGGGCCGCGTTCATCATGATGAACATGTATTCGAGGCCGCGGTTTTCCTCGCCCACCAGCGTACCGATGGCGCCGCCGTGGTCGCCGAATTGCAATACCGCCGTCGGGCTGGCCTTGATGCCCAGCTTGTGTTCGATGGAGACGCAGTGCGCGTCGTTGCGCGCGCCCAGGCTGCCGTCGGCGTTGACGAGGAATTTCGGCACGATGAACAGGGAAATGCCTTTCACGCCAGCGGGCGCGTCCGGCGTGCGGGCCAGCACCAGGTGGACGATGTTCTCCGCCATGTCGTGCTCGCCATAGGTGATGAAAATCTTCGTGCCGAAGACTTTATAGGTGCCGTCGTCCTGCGGCACGGCACGCGTGCGCACGGCGGCCAGGTCGGAACCTGCCTGCGGCTCCGTCAGATTCATGGTGCCCGTCCACTTGCCCGATACCAGGTTTTCCAGGTAGACGGCTTTCTGTTCGTCACTGCCGGCCGTCAGCAGCGCTTCGATGGCCCCGTCCGACAGCAGCGCCACCAGGGCAAACGAGATGCTGGCCGAGTTGAGCATTTCAATGCAAGGCGTGGCCAGCAGTTTCGGCAAGCCCTGGCCGCCAAACTCGGTCGGGTGCTGCACGCCCTGCCAGCCCGCTTCGCCATACGCCTTGAACGCTTCCTTGAAGCCTTTCGAGGTGGTCACTTGGCCGTCGTGCCAGAAGCTCGGCTCCTTGTCGCTGGGGCCGTTCAAGGGGGCCACCACGCCGCCGCAAAACTTGGCGTTCTCTTCCAGCACGGCTTCGGCCGTGTCGGGCGTCGCGTCTTCGCAGCCAGGCAAGGTATGGATTTCGGCCAGGCCGGCCAGCTCGTTCATGACGAACAACATGTCTTTCAGCGGGGCTTGATAGCTCATCTTCTTCTCTCCAAGAAAAAAGCCACGCGCGGCGCGCCGTGTGGGGCGGGCCGGCGTGGCTTCGTAATATACAAAACCTGATGGGTTTAAATTAGCCCAGTTCTTTCACCAGTTGCGGCACGATCTCGAACAGATCGCCCACGATGCCGTAGTCGGCCACGGCAAAGATCGGCGCTTCCGGATCCTTGTTGATGGCGACGATGGTTTTCGAGTCCTTCATGCCGGCCAGATGCTGGATCGCGCCCGAGATACCGACGGCGATGTACAGCGATGGCGCGACGATCTTGCCCGTCTGGCCCACTTGCCAGTCGTTCGGCACGAAGCCGGCGTCGACGGCGGCGCGCGAAGCACCCATGGCGGCGCCCAGCTTGTCGGCCAGCGGCTCCAGGATATGGAAGTTTTCAGCCGAACCCATGCCACGACCGCCCGAGACGATGATTTTCGCGGCGGTCAGTTCAGGACGGTCGGACTTGGCCAGTTCGCGGCCGACGAAGGCCGATTTGCCATTGTCGGCAACGGCGGCAACGGTTTCCGTGGCAGCCGAACCGCCGGTGGCGGCAGCGGCGTCGAAACCGGTGGTGCGCACGGTGATGACCTTGACCTTGTCGCCAGATTGCACGGTGGCAATCGCGTTACCGGCGTAGATCGGGCGCTCGAAGGTGTCAGGGGAATCGACCTTGGTGATTTCCGAGATTTGCGCCACGTCCAGCTTGGCGGCCACGCGTGGCAGGATGTTCTTGCCGTAGGCGGTGGCTGGCGCCAGGATGTGGCTGTAGTTGCCGGCGATGGCCAGCACTTGCTCGGCCACGTTTTCGGCCAGGCCGTCGGCGAAATACGGCGCGTCGGCGACGATGACTTTCGTCACGCCGGCGATTTGCGCGGCGGCAGCGGCAGCGGCCGATGCGTTCGAACCTGCGACCAGTACGTGCACGTCGCCGCCGCACTGGGCAGCCGCGGTCACGGTGTGGTGGGTGCTGCCCTTTAAGGTAGCGTTGTCGTGTTCAGCAATAACTAATGCGACCATGATTATTCCTAATAGTTTGCAAGTGCCGGAGTCAGTCTCTTCGAGATCGGTATCTGTTACATTGGAACTGATACCCCCGTCGGGTCTGACCCCCGTTTTTGTCTTGGGGTGTGGTTTAAATAACCTTGGCTTCGGTACGCAGCTTGGCCACC
This sequence comes from Janthinobacterium sp. AD80, assembly GCF_002878455.1. Taxonomy (GTDB): domain Bacteria; phylum Pseudomonadota; class Gammaproteobacteria; order Burkholderiales; family Burkholderiaceae_D; genus Janthinobacterium. Next base: position 23,601 of record NZ_NRDQ01000064.1, on the reverse strand, counting down.
AGCGTGGCCACGTCCGGCACCTTGATGCCGGCCGAGCGCTTGGCTGGCTCGACGACTTTCAGGGTCTTCAGGCGTGGCGCGACATCGACGCCCAGGTCTTCCGGCTTGACGGTTTCCAGCGGCTTTTTCTTCGCCTTCATGATGTTCGGCAGGGTCACATAGCGTGGCTCGTTCAAACGCAGGTCGGTGGTAATGATCGCTGGCAAGGTCAATGCCAGGGTTTCCAGGCCGCCGTCGACTTCTCGGGTGACGGTGACTTTGCCGTCTTCCAGCACGACTTTCGAGGCGAACGTGGCTTGCGGCCAACCCAGCAGGGCTGCCAGCATCTGGCCGGTCTGGTTGCTGTCGTCATCGATCGCCTGCTTGCCCAGGATGATCAGTTGCGGCTGTTCTTTCTCGGCCAGGGATTTCACCAGCTTGGCCACGGCCAGCGGTTCCAGTTCGGTCGTCGTTTCCACCAGGATGCCGCGGTCGGCGCCGATGGCCATGGCGGTGCGCAGGGTTTCCTGGCACTGCGTCACGCCGCAGGAGATGGCGACCACTTCGGTGACCTTGCCGGCTTCTTTCAGGCGCATCGCTTCTTCCAGTGCGATCTCATCGAAAGGGTTCATCGACATTTTGACGTTGGCGGTATCGACGCCAGTGCCGTCACTCTTGACGCGGACTTTGACGTTATAGTCGACCACGCGTTTGACGGGTACCAAGACTTTCATAGCTATGCCTTTGGGAAATTATAAAAATGACGGATCAAGTGCTGATTGTGCGTTCGATTATAAGAGAAATTTGAATCTTGAACCGAATTTAAGCACGATCGTGCGATTTTTTGTTAGAGCAATCCATCTAAACTGGCTGGCTTCGCTGCTTTCAGGGGAGTCGGCCGCCACGCTGCAGGGCAGCAAAAAAGCCGGCAAGGGAAGGAAAACCAGGCCGCGCCACGGCGGCCCAGGTCGGTAGAATTACTTGCGTTGCATCAAAAAGACGAACTCGGTGCCCGTCTGCACATGCGACAGCAGGGCATTGCCCGTTTGCTTGGCGAAGGCCTGGAAGTCGCGCACGGAACCGGGATCGGTTGCCATGATGCGCAGCACTTCCCCGCTCTGCAGCTCTGACAAAGCCTTTTTCGCCTTCAGAATCGGCAACGGGCAATTCAAGCCCCGCGCGTCGAGTTCTTTGTGAAATTCCATAATCTCGGTATCAAGTAGTGTGTCGCTCATCATCAATATCCCACCATTGTTTTGTTGTACTGATTTTCGACATACTACTCTAAATCAGGGGCATTGACGCGCTGCACCAAAATAGTTCATCGGCTGTTGTGGTGTCACAACGAGATTCCATACGGCAAAACGGCCCGCAAACACCGTCTGCGGGCCGTTTTCAAGAGGCTGTGGGGCGAAAACCCCGCATGCCCGCTAGCTTACGCTTTATTTCGCGCGTTCGCCGACCCAGGCCGGCACGCCAGCCAGGGCGTTCGCCAGACCGCTCGGATCGGTACCGCCGGCCTGCGCCATATCGGGGCGTCCGCCGCCTTTTCCGCCCACTTGCTGTGCAACGAAGTTCACCAGCTCGCCCGCCTTGACCTTCGACGTGGCGTCGGCCGTCACGCCGGCGATCAGGCTGACCTTGCCGTCCGCCACGCTGGCCAGCACGATGGCGGCCGTTTTCAGCTTGTCCTTCAGCTTGTCCATGGTTTCGCGCAAACGGGCCACGTCGGCGCCGTCCAGCACGGCAGCGAGCACCTTGATGCCGTTGACATCGACAGCTTGCGTGACCAGCTCATCGCCCTGGCCCGACGCCAGTTTCGATTTCAGCGCGGCCAGTTCCTTCTCCAGCGCCTTCACGTGGTCCTGCACCTGGACGATGCGAGCCGTCAATTCTTCCGGCTGCGCCTTCAGGGCGTTGGCTGCTTCGACCAGGCGGCGGTTGATGCTTTGCACCAGCGCCAGCGCGCCTTCGCCCGTCACGGCTTCGACGCGGCGGATACCGGCGGCAACGCCGCTTTCGCCGATGATCTTGAACAGGCCGATGTCGCCCGTGCGCTGCACGTGGACGCCGCCGCACAGCTCTTTCGAGCTGCCGATGTCGAGCACGCGCACTTCGTCGCCGTATTTCTCGCCGAACAAGGCCATCGCGCCATGCTTGACGGCATCGTCAAACGACATCAGGTGCGCTTGCGTGGCGCGGTTTTCCAGGATCTCTTTGTTGACGATGGTTTCCACGGCGGCGATCTGCTCGGCAGTCATCGGCGCATTGTGGCTGAAGTCGAAACGGGTCTTGTCCGGATCGACCAGCGAGCCCTTTTGCGCCACGTGGCTGCCCAGCACTTCGCGCAAGGCCTTGTGCATCAAGTGCGTGGCCGAGTGGTTGCGGATGGTGCGCGCGCGCTTGGCCGTGTCGACTTGCGCCGAGACGGCGTCGCCCACCTTCAGCACGCCCGACTCCAGCACGCCGTGGTGGCCGAACACGTCAGCCTGGATTTTCAAGGTATCGCTGACGGCAAAGCTGCCGGCGCCCGAGGAAATCACGCCCTGGTCGCCCACCTGGCCGCCCGATTCCGCGTAGAACGGCGTGGTGTCGAGCACGACGATGCCGTCCTGGCCCGCTGTCAGTTCCTGCACTGGCGTGCCGGCCGCGTACAGCGCCACGACCTTGCTGCTGAACGTCAGTTGATCGTAGCCGACGAAGGTGTTTTTCTCGCCCGTGTACTCGACCTTGCTGTCCTTGTGCGTCTTGCCGCCCTTGCGCGACAGTTCCTGGCTTTCCTTCAGGGCCGCGTCGTAGCCGGCCTGGTCGAAGGTGATGTCGCGTTCGCGGCAGATGTCGGCCGTCAGGTCAGGCGGGAAGCCATAAGTTTCGTACAAGGTAAAAGCGGTGGCGCCGTCAATGCCCGTCGCATCCTTGGCCAGCTGCGCTTCCAGCACTTTCATGCCCGTTTCCAGGGTTTCGCCGAAACGCTCTTCCTCGGCTTTGAGCATGTTGGCGACGTTGTCTTTCGCTTCTTCCAGCTCAGGATAGGCGCCGCCCATCTCGATGGCCAGGTCGGCCACCAGCTTGTAGAAGAACGGTTTCGTCTGGCCCAGCTTGTGGCCATGGCGCAAGGCGCGGCGGATGATGCGGCGCAGCACATAGGCGCGGCCTTCGCTGCCCGGAATGATGCCGTCGACGATCATGAAGGCGGCGGCGCGGATGTGGTCGGCGATCACGCGCAGCGACTTGTTTTCCAGGTCGGTGGCACCCGTTTCGCGCGCGGCAGCCTTGATCAGATGCTGGAACAGGTCGATTTCATAGTTCGAATGCACGTGCTGCAGCACGGCGGCCAGGCGCTCCATGCCCATGCCCGTGTCGACGCAAGGCTTCGGCAGCTTGTGCATGACACCGGCTTCGTCGCGGTTGAACTGCATGAACACCAGGTTCCAGATTTCAATGAAGCGGTCGCCGTCTTCGTCAGGCGAGCCCGGTGGGCCGCCAGGAATGTCGGCGCCGTGGTCGTAGAAGATTTCCGTGCATGGGCCGCATGGGCCCGTATCGGCCATCTGCCAGAAATTGTCCGATGCGTAGCGCGCACCCTTGTTGTCGCCGATGCGGATGATGCGCTCGACAGGCACGCCGATTTCTTTTGCCCAGATATCGTAGGCTTCGTCATCTTCGATGTACACGGTGACCGTCAGCTTTTCCGCTGGCAAGCCATATACCTTGGTCAGCAGTTCCCACGCGTATTGAATCGCGTCGCGCTTGAAATAGTCGCCGAAGCTGAAGTTGCCCAGCATTTCAAAGAAGGTATGGTGGCGCGCCGTGTAGCCGACGTTTTCCAGGTCGTTGTGCTTGCCGCCGGCGCGCACGCAGCGCTGCACGGAGGTGGCACGTGTGTACGGGCGGCTGTCCGTGCCCGTAAACACGTCCTTGAACTGCACCATGCCGCTGTTCGTCAACAGCAAGGTCGGATCATTGCCTGGCACCAGGGAGCTGGAACGGACGATGGAATGGCCCTTGGACTCGAAAAATTTGAGGAACTTGTCGCGGATTTCAGATGATTTCATGTTTTTTTGGCAAAAAGTGGCGGCAGCTTTAAAGGGAAGATTATACGTGATCTGGGTACGGGAATTGGCGCCGGACAGGCAGCATTGTTGCAAGCCTGCCCACGCATACCGGCCTGCCCGCTCAGGCCGGGTCGTGGTGGCTGGCGCAGGCGTGTGGCGCGGGCTTGGCCTTGGCGGCGGCCCCCGTGGTGCCGGCGGCCGCATTGCAGTCGGCGCAGCGGCCGTACAGGGTCAGTTCATGGCGCTCGACAACAAAGCCTTGCGGCGCCATGCGCTTCAAGTCACCCGGGCAATCATGCACGTCGAACACGCGCTGGCAGGTGGTGCACTGGAAATGGTGGTGGTGGTGATTGGCGACGGCATTCGACTCATAGCGCGGGTTTTCACCCGGCAAGGTCACCACATGCACTTTTTCTTCCAGCACCAGCGACTTCAAGTTGCGGTAAACGGTGGCAATACCCAGCTGCGTCACCTGCAAGCTGGCCTGTTCGAGGATTTCCTGCGCCGATAATGGGCGCTGGGCCGACTCGATGGCGGCTTGAATAGCGGTTTTTTGACGTGTTGTGCGTTCCATAGCCGACAGAATACACCATCCGCCCGCCTCACCTGCCCGCAAAAACTGTCACACAGTAATGATAATGGGTTATCATTATCAACTTAGGGCAGGCTTTTACTCATCACGCGCTGCCCAAACCCTGCCAACACCGATAGCCGATAAGGAACTCTTGCCCATGTCCGTCCGTCCTCACCAACCCACTCCCCTGGCGCTGGCCATCATGCTGGCCTTTGCCGCTCCCGCCAGCGCACTGGCGCAGCAAGCGCCAACCTTGCCTGCCGTCACCGTCTCGGCCAGCGCGCTGGCCGTGGGCAGCGACGACATGAGCACGCCCGTCACCGTACTGGAAGGCGAGGAACTGGTGCGCGCGCGCGAAGCGACCCTGGGTGAAACCCTGGCCGGCCAGCCCGGCATCACGTCCAGCCATTTCGGCGCCGGCGCCAGCCGCCCCATCATCCGCGGCATGGATGGCCCGCGCGTGAAGATCCTCTCCGATGGCGCCGAAGTACAGGATGCCTCGACCATCAGCCCCGACCATGCCGTGGCGGCCGAGCCGATGCTGTCGGAACAGATTGAAGTGCTGCGCGGCCCGTCCGCGCTCGCATATGGCGGCGGCGCCGTCGGCGGCGTGGTCAATGTGATCGACAAGAAAATTCCCACGCGCATACCAGCCAAGGGCATTGAAGGCAGCGCGGAAGTGCGCGCCAACTCGGCTGCGCGCGAAAAGGCCGGCGCCTTCGAGGTGACTGGCGGTTCCGGCAACATCGCCGTCCATGCGGAAGGCGTCAAGCGCGACGCGAAAGAATACAAGGTCGGCAGCGGCTGGGAAGGCGGCTCGACAGTGGCCGGCAGCTACAACAAGACGGACACGGGCAGCGTGGGCGTGTCGTGGGTGGGTCAACGCGGCTTCCTGGGCCTGGCCTTCACCAGCCAGAACGCCGAATATGGCTTGCCTGGTCACAACCATGAATTTGAAAGCTGCCACCCGCACGGCACGCATCTGCATTGCGGCGGCCATGAAGGCCACGGCCACGAGGAAGGTGAAGAGCATGACCACGAGCATGAAGACGGTGCCGTGCCCTACGTGAAACTGAAGAGCGAGCGCTGGGATGTGCGCGGCGAATTGCGCGATCCCGTGCCCGGCTTCACCAAGCTGCGCCTGCGCGCCTCATTTACCGATTACAAGCACGACGAAATCGAAGGCACGGAAATCGCCACCACCTTCAAGAACAAGGGCCACGACGCGCGCCTGGAAATGGAACACCAGCCGGTCGCCGGCTGGCGCGGCGTCGTCGGCCTGCAGACGTCGAAGCGCGATTTCTCCGCCCTGGGCGAAGAAGCCTACGTGGCGCCGACGGTGACGAAGAAACACGCGGCCTTCCTGGTCGAGGAATACAAGCTCGACCAATGGCGTTTCGAGGCGGGCTTGCGCCACGAATGGCAAGATATCACGGTCGACAGCGCCACCTTGCAGGACCGCAGCGCCAAGGGCACGTCGATCTCGCTGGGCGCCGTCTGGAAATTCGCGCCGCAGTATTCGCTCGGCTCGACGATTTCCCGCACGCATCGCCTGCCCAGCGCCGAAGAACTGTATGCGCACGGCGTGCACATGGCCACGGCCACCTACGAACTGGGCAATGAAAACCTGGGCAAGGAAACGTCGAACAATATCGATGTGACCTTGCGCAAGTATGCGGGCGCCACGACCTTCTCGGCCAGCGCCTACCGCAACAAGGTGGACAATTACATCTTCGGTTCCACCCTGGACAGCCACGAAGGCTTCCAGCTGATCCAGTACGGCCAGCGCGACGCCACCTTTACGGGCGTGGAAGGCCAGATCCGCCAGCAACTGAACCCCATGTTCGGCGCCAGCGTGTTCGGCGACTATGTGCGGGCCAAGCTGGCCGACGGCGGCGCGGGTGACAACAATAACCTGCCGCGTATCCCGGCCCAGCGCCTGGGCGTGAAATTCGATGCCAACTGGCAAGCATGGAGCGGCGTGGCCGAGTTCTACCGCGTGGGCAAGCAAGACAAGGTTGCCGCGTTCGAAACGGAAACGCCGGGCTACAACATGCTCAACCTGTCCGCCAACTACGACACGCGCATCGGCACGACGCCAGCCCAGTTCTACATCAAGGCCAGCAACCTGACGAACGAACTGGCGTACAGCCACACCTCGTTCATCAAGAACGCGGCGCCCTTGACGGGACGCAATATCGCGGCAGGCGTGCGCGTGACGTTCTAAACTGTTTCACACCGTAGGTCGGCTTAGCGCAAAGCGCGTAAGCCGACATCAGCACGGCACCTGGCCACGCAACAACGCATGCCAACACTGTTGTCGGATTACGATCCTGCGGATCTAATCCTACCTACGCCTGCCCTGTACCGTAGGTCGGCTTAGCGCAAAGCGCGTAAGCCGACATCCCCACGGCACCTGACAAGGCAACAGCGCATGCCAACACTGTTGTCGGATTACCGTCCTACGGATCTGATCAGACCTACGCCTGCCCTGTACCGTAGGTCGGCTTAGCGCAAAGCGCGTAAGCCGACATCAGCACGGCATCTGGCCACGCAACAGCGCATGCCAACACCGTTGTCGGATTACAGTCCTTCGGACCTGATCAGACCTACGCCATGGGCGGGATCACATCGATCCTGTCCGTGCAATACCCGTCCACGCCCCAGGCCAGCAATTCGCTGGCCCGTTCCCGCGTGTTGACGGTGTAGCAGAACAGCCCGTATCCCGCCTCCTTTACCTGCCGTGCCAGTTCCGGCGTCAGCTGTTTGTGGTCGCAATGGATCGCCACCACGCCCAGTTCCTTCGCTGTTTGCATCCAGCCAGCGGGCACCGCTTCGACCAGCCAGCCACGTGCCAGTTCCGGCGCCGCCTGGCGCGCCGCCTGCAGGGCGGCGATGCTGAACGACGAGAGCAGCGGCAAGAGTTCCCCGGCGGCGATTTCCTGCGTAAAATGGCTGCGCGTGGCGCGCGCCACTGCTAGGCCCGTGGGCACCTCAAAACCGGGGGCCGGCTTGATCTCGATATTCATCCAGATGCGCTGTGCCTTGCAGTACGCCACCACGGCCTCGAAAGTGGGCACGCCCTCGCCCGCGAACTGCGGGCCGAACCAGGCGCCCGCGTCCATCCGGCCCAGCTCCTCGGCCGTGTAGTCGCTGATGAAGCCGCTGCCAGCCACCGTGCGCCCCAGTTCCGGGTCATGCACGACGACGGGCACGCCGTCACTGGCCAGCATGACGTCGAATTCGACGGCGCGGTAGCCGTAAGCGAGGCCGCAGCGCAGGGCGGCCAGGGTGTTTTCAGGCGCCAGGGTACCGCCGCCGCGGTGCGCCAGGGTGCGTGGATAGGGCCACATGGGTTTTCCTTTATTGCAAATAGTTGTCGATCAAGACAGGTTGCCATACTATCTGGTGCAGCAGCCACGGTGTCAAGGACGCGGTCAGGCGATTGGCGCCACGTGCGCCCCGTTTCGTCGCAGCGCCATTGCGCGCGGCCGCAGCTGCGCCGAAGATTGCAGCATTACCAATGCCGAGTCCCACCTGAAAGCCGTTCCGCATGCACACCAATGATACTGTTCCCCGCAAGACTGGCTTTCCCTACCGGCGCCTGCTGGCCGATGCGCGCTATGCGCTGCTGCTCAACGTGCTGTGCGCGCTCTTCATCACCTACGTGCTGAGCGGTGGACAAAGTTTCTGGCTTAACTTGCTGGCATCCATGTGCATCGGCGGCATCGCTTTTTTGCTCATCGACGGCATCCGCCTGGCGTGGTGGGGCGAGCGGCGGGCGCCATTGCTGCCCTTCATGGGCCTCGTCATCGTCAGCGCCGCCGTGGCGCAGGTGGCTGGCACCATGCTGTTCGGCTGGCTGGCAAATATCGACGTTCCCGCGCCCATCGCCATGTCGCCACGCAATGTCGGCATGACGGTGTTCACCCTGGCGGCGGCCAGTGCGGCCATCCTGTTCTTCAGCAGCAGGGAAAAGATCGCCCGCCTGCAAATGGAGGCGGCGCAGGAAAAAGCCCGTGCCGAATCCGTCGCGCGCCAGGCCATGCAAGCGCAGCTGCAGTTGCTGCAGGCGCAGATCGAACCGCACATGCTGTTCAACACCCTGGCCAATTTGCAGGGACTGATCAGCTTTGACCCGGACCGCGCCCAGCTGCTGCTCGACCAATTGATACAGTATCTGCGCGCCACCCTGACGTCCTCGCGCGCCGGCTCGACCACGCTGGGACAGGAATTCAAGCTGATGCAAGCTTACCTGGGCCTGATGGCCATCCGCATGGGCACGCGCCTGGCCTACACGCTGGACTTGCCCGACCACTTGCGCCAGGCCAGCGTGCCGCCGATGCTGCTGCAGCCGCTGGTGGAAAACGCCATCCAGCACGGCCTGGAACCGAAGATCGAAGGTGGTCATATCCACGTGCGCGCGGCCAGTGAGGGCGGCGTGCTGACCCTGACGGTGGCCGACGATGGCCTGGGCCTCGACCATCCGGGCCAGACCAAGGGCACGCAACTGGGCGTGACGAATATCCGCGAACGCCTGCACGTCATGCACGGCGACGCCGCCAGCCTGTCGCTATGCGCCAACCCGCACGCCGGCGTGACGGCGCGCCTGACCCTGCCGCTGGGCATGCCAATGGCGGATCCAGCCGGCGACCCGCGCGCCAATCCATCGCACCATCACCTGACGCCTTCCCACACGCCAACTTTGCCAGCCCATGACTGATACCCTGCCCACCGCCGCCCCCGTGCGCGCCCTGATCGCCGAAGACGAGCCGATCCTGGCCGCCGCCCTCGCCCACGCCCTGCGCCGCCTGTGGCCCGCGCTCGACATCGTGGCCACTTGCGCGAATGGCGTGGAAGCACTGCAGCAAGGCCTGGCGCTGCGTCCCGACATCCTCTTTCTCGACATCAAAATGCCGGGCAAGACGGGCCTGGAAGCGGCCGAGGAACTGGCCGAGCAGTGGCCCGATGCCCAGCCCTTCCCGCAAATCGTCTTCGTCACCGCGTATGACGAGTACGCGCTGGCCGCCTTCGAGCACGCAGCCGCCGATTACGTCTTAAAACCTGTCAACGATGCGCGCCTGGGCAAGACGGTGGAGCGTTTGCAGCAGCGGCTGCAAGCAGCACCAGCATCAGCATCAGCGCCAGCGCAGGCACTGCCACCCATCGCGGCACCCATCGCGAAGGCAGGCCAAGTGCAGTCACTGGCGGGAAGATCCGTCGCCAGTGACGACAACCTGGTGCGCTTGCTGACCCAGCTGCAAGCGATGGTACCGCCCGCGCCCCGCCTGCAAATGATACGCGCGGCCGTCGGCAACAGCGTGCGCATGATCGCGCTGGCCGACGTCGTGTACTTCGAAGCGCTGGACAAATACATCAACGTGGTCTGCCGCGACAGCGAAGCGCTGATCCGCACCAGCCTGAAGGAACTCCTGCCGCAGCTGGACCCGCAGCAGTTCTGGCAAATCCACCGGGGCACCATCGTCAACGCCAGCGCCATCGCCAGCGCCGTGCGCGACGAGGCGGGCAAGCTGACGCTGACCTTGCGCCAGCACCCGGCGCAGCTGCGCGTCAGCCCCTTATATGCGCCTTTGTTCCGGCAGATGTAACACCATCACACCACCTGACACAACCTTAGTGAGGGTAGCGAGGCCCGGCCCGCCATTGACCGGAGAAACGCCGCTGTGCTTATGCACGGGACGCCCAGTCAGCGGGCATCGCAGGCCGCCCGCCTCGACGCCCAGCAGTTTTGGTCAGTGTTCTTAATGCAGCGCTTAATGCAACTGGTGCTTCAGGTCCGATAATTCATCGTGCACCTTGAGCACGGCGCTCTTCATTTCCGGCGTCAGGCTCGATGCCGTGCCGCAGGCTTGCTTGGCACGGTCGCCCAGGGATTCCATCTGGTCGACGGCCTGGCGGATGCGCGCATCGTCCTGCATGTCGATGGCCTGCCGCACGGCGTTCTTTTGCTGGTCCAGCTGGTCGAGGCAATCCTTCAAATCCATGGGCATGCCCTGCTGCTTGCCGCACAGCTGCGCCGCCTGACCGATCGCCTGTTCGATGGCGCCAAAGCGCCGTGCCACTTCGTTTGCCTGCAACATGGTGAACTCCTGTTCGCGTGGTGTCTGCAGTTGGATCATCGGCCCGCCGCACGGTTCCCCGGCAAGCGCCATTTGACTGAAATTTCCATGTGGCACTTCTTTGTAAGCGCTTGTGACATTCTCGATAATTATCAAATACTTCAGATACATTGGCGTACCTGAACTGCCATGCCCTCCATGACCTTGTTATCCACCCTGCCACGCCGCGCCTCCGGTCTGCTGCTGATCGTCCTGCTGCACCTGGGCCTGGCCACTATTCTCCTGCAGTCGCGGCCCCGCGTTGTCACGGACGAGAATCTGCCGCAGGGGCCGGCCATCACCTGGCTGCGCTACAGCCCGCCAGCGCCGCCCAAGCAAGTCCTCACACCATTGCCCAGCACCAAACCAGCCACTGCAAAAGCGCCGCGCCAGCCAGTGCCGGCGCCCATCAGCCGCCCCTTGCCGCCATCCGCCGCCGAACAGACGCCAACGCCAGCAATGCCGGAAACGACCACGGCCGTCACGCCACCCAGCGTGGCCGACATCCTGGCGCAAGCCAGGCGCGACGTGGGCAAGATCGACAAGGCGTTGCGCAAGGAATTTCCGCAGCGCGGTGAACCGAAGTTCGAAGACACGGCCTTCAAGCGCATGCAGCAGGGCTTTGCCGAAGCCTACGCGGCCGTGCCGCCGAAATGGTACGAGGCGTCAAAGATCGAGGAAATCGGCGCCAATGAGGCCAGGGGCAGCCGCACCTATAAAATCACCAGCGCGCTGGGCACCTTGTGCGTGACCACGCGCGCCGGCAAGCAGGGGGAAACGATGCTCGGCATGTGTCCCAAATAGCCGGCTCAGCCCACCGCTTCGCGCGCCCCCAGCGGCTGCAGATGGCGCATGCGCAAGGCGATCAGCACGCCGCCACCGAGGCACAGGCCCAGCATGATGACTACGCCCGTCCAGCCGTCGAAGCCCCACATCATGCCCGAGGCGGAACCGATCAGGCTGGAACCGAGGTAATAGAACAGCAGATAGAAGGCCGAGGCCAGCGCCTGCGGCGCGCGGGCGCGGCGGCTGACCCAGCTGCTGGCGATCGAGTGCGAGGCAAAGAAGCCGAAGGTGGCCAGCGCCATGCCGATGACGATCAGCGGCAGGGAATCGAAAAGGGTCAGTAAAATGCCGGACAGCATCACCGACAGCATGATCCACAGCACGCCCCGGCGCCCCAGCCGGTCCACCAGCCGGCCCGCCCAGACGGAGCTGAAGATGCCGATCAGGTACAAAAAGGCCAGCAGGCCGACCGTGCTCTGGCGCAAGCCGAATGGCGCAGCCAGCAGGCGATAGCCGATGTAGTTATACAAGCTGACGAAACAGCCCATCAGCAAGAACGCCAGGCAGAACAGCCACGGCAAGCCGCGGTCGGAAAAATGCTGTTTGATTGCGTGCGGCAAGGCATTCCAGCCTTTTGTACTGGGCACGAAATTTTTCGACGCCGGCAGGCTGCGCCAGAATTCCATGGCGGCCAGCACGCCGGCCACGCCCAGCACGCCCAGGGCCCAGCGCCACGAGAGGAAATCGCTGAGCATGGACGCGATCAGCCGGCCCGACATGCCGCCAAACGCGCTGCCGGCAATATACAAGCCCATCGACAGCCCCAGCGACGGTCCTTCGATTTCCTCGCCCAGATAGGCCATGGCCACGGCCGGCATGCCACCCAGGGCCACGCCCAGCGCGGCGCGGATGGCCAGCAGCTGGGCATAATCCTGGGCAAACGCGGACAGGATGGTCAGCAAGGCGGCGGAAAACATGGAAGCCACCATCAGCGGCTTGCGGCCCACCCGGTCGGAGACGGCGCTCAGCAGCACCAGCGAAATGGCCAGCAAGCCGCTCGACACGGACAAGGACCAGCTGCTTTGCGCCGGCGTCAGATGAAACTGCTGCGACAGCAGCGGGAACAGCGGCTGTATGCAGTACAGCAAGCTGAAAGTGGAAAACCCGCCAAAGAACAGCGCGCGGTTGCTGCGCTTGAATTCGGCCGTGCCCTTGGCGATGGCAGAACGGGGAGCGGCAGGAGAAATCGCCGGGGCGGCGGCGGAGGCGTAAGCGAGCGTTGAATCAGACATGGCCGTGTTTCAAATAGAAGGCGAGGTTTCATCTTAGGATTGCCAACTCATATCGTCCAATATATATTCAAGGCCCAACTCATACTTTAAAACGATTACTGGACAAATATGGAACTGCGCCACCTGCGTTACTTTGTCGCCGTCGCCGAGGAGCTGCACTTTACGCGCGCGGCCGAGCGCCTGCACATCGGCCAGCCGCCGCTGAGCCAGCAGATCCAGGCGCTGGAAGCGGAATTGGGCGCGCAGTTGTTCGAACGCAACAAGCGCTCCGTGCGGCTGACGCAGGCGGGCAAGCTGTTCCTCGACGATGCGCAGCGCATCCTGGCCCTGTCGGAACAGGCCGCCGTCACGGCGCGCCGGGCGCAGCGGGGCGAAGCGGGTGAATTGCGCATCGGCTTTACGTTTTCCACGCCGTTCACGCCGTATTTCGCCACCGTCATCAACCGCTACCGCCAGCAGTTTCCACACGTCACCTTGACCCTGCACGAAATGGCGACATTGCATCAACTGGAAGCGATCAGCGGCCGGACCATGGACCTGGGTTTCGTGCGCCCGCCGGAAACCACGTATCCATCTGATATCAAGCTGACGCAACTGCGCCAGGATCCGCTGTTCCTCGTCCTGCCCGTGGCCCACGCACTGGCGGCCAAGACGGCCATTGCGATTGCCGACATGGCGGGCGAAGGATTTGTCATGTACCCGAAAGATGCCGGCACGGGGATTTATCCGCAGATCTTCCGCCTGTGCAAGGCAGCCGGCTTCGTGCCCCAGGTGGCGCAGGAAGCGGGCGAAGCGTCGACCATCATCGGCCTGGTGGCGGCCGGCTGCGGCATTTCCGTGCTGCCCGCCTCGTTCGACCGCATCCGCATGGACGGCGTATGCTACCGCCCGATCGCCGACCCGCAGGCGACCACCAGTTTATTGCTTGCACAAAGGGAGGAAGAGACGTCGCCGCTGGTAGCGGCGTTTGTAAAATTGGCCGAGGAAGCGGCCATGGAAGAGAAAGAATAGGCCGATGAGGTCGGCGTGGATCGGCGCAGGTCGGCGCAGGTCGGCGTAGGTCGGCTTAGCCCGCAGGCCGTAAGCCGACAATCGCATGCATCAACACAACGCCGGCAATGTCGGCTTACGCTGCGGCTGCGCCGCAGCTAAGCCGACCTACGAGGCCATGCCATAGCCACGCCAACCGATCGGTCGGCGGGCGCGGGATCACGAATCCGCATCCAGCGCCGAACCCGCGTAGTTTTCCAGGCGTAACTCGGATGAGCGCTTGCGCCTCATCCGACAATCGCATGCACCAAGACAACGCCGGCAATGTCGGCTTACGCTGCGGCTGCGCCGCAGCCAAGCCGACCTACAGGACGCGCGTCGGCGTAGGTCGGATTAGGCCGCAGGCCGTAATCCGACACTGGCTGTCACGAATAATCCGCATCCAGCTCCGAACCCGCATAATTTTCCAGGTCTTCGAACAGGCTCTTCATGCTGGCCCGCGTGAGGATTTTATGCACCACGGTGCAGCTGCGGCGGTAGGAATCTATGCGGTCGAGCAAGACCGGATGGTGCTGCACCGGCACCTTGGCCACGAGGGCGGCCCAGCCTTCCTCGAAGTCGGGCTTGTTCTTGCGCACGGAACGCACAAAGCGCTCGAACTCCTTCTGGCCCGTGCGCGCGATGATGCGCCCGCCGCCTTCGATGGCGAAGATGATGGCCAGGGCGATGACGCCCTCGGCATTCAAGTCGCTGTCGCTGACGGGTCCGTTGTCGTGGTGGCGGCGCAGCCAGCTGGCCAGGCGTACCACGGCTTGCACTTCCTTGCGCTGCTGCAACTGCACCGCATATTTTTCATAGCCGGCCCAGTTCTGGTTCGGGTCGGCCTGGCAAATATCGATGAACAGCTCGCGCAAGCGGCGCTGCAGGTAGACGGGGTCCTGGTCGTACTCGCCCACCAACGCGTCTTCGGGCAGCTGCGACAAGTCCTTGATCAGGCGGAAACCCACCTGGAATGCGTGCTCGGCACCGTGCTCGACGAGGAAGTCGAGCGCGGCCTGGTCGCCTTCATGCGTGACGGCCTGTTCCAGGCCCAAGGACACGCCGCCCACCGTCAGGTACAGCGCTTTCTGGATGCCGTCGGCCGTGCGTTCATTCGTGAACTTCTCGGCCACCATGGCCGTGATGCCCGTCAACTCGTCGGCCAGGTTCAGCGCCGCGTCTTCGCGCGGGTCGTTCGGCAACAGTTTGATGGCGCGCACCAGGCGCGGCAGATTCTCTACAACAATTGCTGGCAGCATTAGCGATTCCCTGCTTTCATCACGAGAAGATACCGGTGCCCAGGCTGCGGCGCGTGCTGGAGCGCGGCGCGCTGCGCGTGCTCGGCACTTGCTTGCGCAGGCGGTACAGCAATTCCTTGGTGCTCCGCTGCAACATGGTCGGCTCTTCGTCCGGGTCGTCCGAATATTCCGCGTCGGCCAGGTCGGCGCTGTGGCGGAAGTCGGGGAACAGTTCGAACAGCGAGCGATCCCAGCCGTCTTCATTCGCTTGCGCCAACTCGATGGCCAGCGGCACGACGTCGTTGTCGGACGAGGTCACGCCCGTCACGTACGGTCCCTTGATGACGATCTCGCCCGCCACTTCCAGAATTTCCTTCGGCGCCATCGAGAACAGGATGGCGAACGCCGTGGCGCCCCAGTCGGTGGCGGACGCTTCGAGCAGCAGCTCGCGGCGGCGCTCGGCGTCGTCGGTGGAAAACACCACGCCGTGGATGTGCGCGAACAGCGCCTCGGCGATGCGCTCAGGATCATCCTCGATCTGGTCGTCGCTCCAGGTGGCGGCGATGAAGGCCAGGCTGTCGGCCCAGGCCTTGGGCGGCACCAGCAGGGTGGCCAGCGACATCTTGCCGCCGTCGAAGCCGGCCAGATGCAGGGCCGTCACCTGCGGCGGAATGGCGCTCAGCACTTCCACCACGGCCAGGTCGCCGTACTGGTCGGCCGCGTCGGCAAACGCCTGCTCGGCGTGGCCCAGGGAACCGGACAGCACCAGTTCCGTGACCTGCTTCGTCAGCGCGGGAAGATTGCTCTTTTGCTCCGCATTTTGCTTGTCATTATCTGCCATGGTCATCTCCATCCTGGTCAAACATCTGGGCGAAATCGTCGGTGGCCTGGTCGTCGTCGTGATCGTCGTCGCCATCGTCATTGGCGGCCAGCTGGTCGAGCGACTGGTCGTCGTCGTCCCACAGGCGCGGATTCTTGTGCAAAAAGGCCGTGATGATGGCCTGGCGCGCCAGGTCGGGGAAGCTGTCTTCGATGGCGGCGTACATCTTGGCCGCTTCCGGATCGGCGCAGCTCGCCATGGAAAACACGCGGGCCGGGTCGCCGAACTCGTAGTCTTCGCTTTCGGCCAGCAAGCCTTTCGGGTCGCTGAAGCTGATGTGGTCGACCAGCGCGAAGGCCAGCATGTTCACGTCTTCGATGCCGCCGCCGCTGGCATACTCGCCCACCAGCGCGTCAACCATGCTTTTGTAGTTCTTGCGGTTCGGCGGATCGCCGAGGATGCCTTCGATCTGGCCTTCCAGCTCGCGCGACTGATACGCGAATTCAGGGTGTACTCTTCTCATGCTGTGCTTTCCAATGTGATGCGCGGCGCTGTTATCAAAAGCGCCGTTGTTGTTGTTTTTTAAATCATTCGGGCTGGCCGGGCGGCCGCCAGCAGGCTTAGTCTGCTGGCAGTACCGTGCCATGCAGGCGGAACACGCCGCACCACAGGGCATACGCTTCCGCTTCCGGGTCGATGATGATGCGGTGGTTCACGCTCTGGTCGTATTCGGCGCGCTTGGCCGGGTCGGCCAGGATTTCATACGCCTTGGTCACGCTCTTGAAGCGGGCCTCGGCACCGGGGGCCTGGTTGCGGTCGGGGTGGAAGCGCATGGCCAGCGAACGGTAAACCTTCTTGATTTCATCGTCGCTGGCATTGGGCGCGACACCGAGGACGTTATATAAATTTTCCATATGAGGCTCCGGAGGCGCGAATTTCTACTAATTAAAGGCGAATTATCCTATAGAACGGCATCGGCGTCCCTTGCATGCCGGGAAATGGGGCCAAATACGTGCATATAAAGCGCTTGCGGTACGGTAAAATGCCTTTTACTGTCACTCTTTCGCATTGATCAATGAGCAACGATAAACCGAATACCGCCGCGCCAGCGCTGGCGCCCAATTTCTTGCGTAACATCATCGAAGCCGACCTGGCTGCCGGCACCCACGTGCGTCCCGGCCTGCCCCAGGTGATCACGCGTTTCCCGCCGGAGCCGAACGGCTACCTGCACGTGGGCCATGCCAAGTCGATCTGCGTCAACTTCGGTCTGGCGCGCGACTACGCCGGCCAGTGCAACCTGCGCTTCGATGACACCAACCCTGCCAAGGAAGAGCAGGAATACGTCGACACCATCATGGACAGCGTCAAATGGCTGGGCTTTGACTGGGAACCGCAGCAAGCCGATGGCCAGAGCCACCTGCACTACGCGAGCGACTATTTCGACCAGCTGTACGCGATGGCCGAGTACCTGATCACGGCCGGCTTTGCCTACGTGGACAGCCAGAGCGCCGAAGACATGGCCGCCAACCGCGGCAATTTCGGCCAGGCCGGCAAGAATTCGCCGTTCCGCGACCGTCCGCGCGATGAATCGCTGGCCCTGTTCCGCGCCATGAAGGCGGGCCAGTTCAAGGATGGCGAACACATCCTGCGCGCGAAGATGAGCGAAGATGCCATGAGTTCGCCGAACATGAACTTGCGCGACCCGGCCATCTACCGCATCCGCCACGCGCATCACCACCGCACGGGCGACGCCTGGTGCATCTATCCGATGTACGACTACACGCATCCGATCTCCGACGCGCTGGAAAACATCACGCATTCGATCTGCACCCTGGAATTCCAGGATCACCGCCCGTTCTACGACTGGCTGCTGGAAACCCTGTCGGCCGGCGGCTTCTTCAAGCAGCCGGTGCCGCACCAGTTCGAGTTCTCGCGCCTGAACCTGACCTACATCGTCACCAGCAAACGCAAGCTGCGCCAGCTGGTGGAAGAAAACATCGTCGACGGCTGGGACGACCCGCGCATGCCGACCCTGGTGGGCATGCGCCGCCGCGGCTACACGCCGGAAGCGATCCAGCTGATGTGCGAACGCACGGGCGTGACGAAATCCGACGGCTGGATCGACTACAGCGTGCTGGAAGGCTGTTTGCGCGAAGACCTGGACCCGAAGGCGCCCCGTACGGTGGCCGTGCTGCGTCCGTTGAAACTGATCATCGACAATTTCCCCGAAGGCGAAAGCGTGGAATGCACGGCCCCCGTGCACCCGCACTTCCCCGAGCGCGGCCTGCGCACCTTCCCGATTTCGCGCGAGCTGTGGATCGAGGAAGACGACTTCATGGAAGTGCCGAACAAGGGCTATTTCCGTTTGTATCCGCCCATCGACGACAAACCGGGCAGCAAGGTGCGCCTGCGCTACGGCTACGTGATCGAGTGCACGGGCTTTGACAAGGATGAAAACGGCAAGGTCATCGCCGTGCACTGCACCTACTTCCCGGACAGCAAGTCGGGTACGGAAGGCAGCGCCAACTACAAGGTCAAGGGCAATATGCACTGGGTCAGCGCAGCGACGGCGATCGCCGCCGAAGTGCGCCTGTACGACCGCCTGTTTACCGACCCGCAGCCGGACGCGGGCGGCAAGGACTTCAAGCTGGCCTTGAATCCGCTGGCCAAGGACGTGGTGCAGGCGTGGCTGGAGCCGGGCGCGGAACTGGCCCAGCCGGAAGAGCGCTTCCAGTTCGAGCGTCACGGCTATTTTGCGGCCGACCGGGTCGACAGCCAGCCAGGCAAACCTGTCTTCAACCGCATCGTCACCCTGAAAGACAGCTGGCAGCCGGCCAAGTAAAGCAACAGCCAAGGCACCAGGCAACACACGAAAAAAACCGCTGCGGCGGTTTTTTTTCGTTTCAACAAGATCCTGTACGCCGAAAAATATTGCCAGTTGACTACATCGGCCATAGTTTTGTATATTATGCAGCTATTGAGCAATTTACAATTTCAATAGCAGTTGCGCAACCCAGTAACGCCACCTCCCCAGGCGGCACCGATTCCTCTTCCTGATGCGGATGGCGATGTCTCCTAATGCTGGTGAGCAACAATTAGCGCTGGAAAGAAGACCGCTGTGGCTGCTTGGCGTGGTCCTGTCGACAATGGTGGGCATGCTGTTCTACATGGCCGCCTCGCTGTCGATCGAGAACGATGCCAGTGACCTGTTCAACAATCTGGCGCGCAGCGCCCGGCAAAGCATCGAAACCCGTGTCCAGGCTTATGGCAACCTGCTGCGCGGCGCGGCCAGCCTGTTCCGTGCCAGCGAGCATGTGAGCCGCGAGCAGTTTCACCGCTACGTGGAAAACATGGACTTGCCGCAAAACTATCCGGGCGTGATGAACCTCAATTACGCGGAGGAACTGAGCGAGGCACGGCGGCCTGCCTTCGAGGCCGCCATGCGGCGCGACTATCCACCCGGCAGCGACGGCTATCCCGCCTTCGCCATCCACCCGCCCGGTGTGCGCGACAGTTATTCCGTGCTCGTCTACCTGGAACCGCTCGCCAGCGCGGAAGACAAATATGGCTATGACATCGCGGCACGCCCCCTGATCGCGGAAACCCTGGCCGCGTCGCGCGACTCGGGGCGCATCAGCAACTCCGGCACGCCCGTGCCGATGGAAGGCCGGCCGCAATTGACGGGCATGGCCATGCGCCTGCCCGTGTACCGCCTCGGCATGCCGACCGACACCGTCGAGCAACGGCGCGCCGCCTACCAGGGTTCCGTCGGCGTCGGCTACGACCTGGTGACCATGGTACGCAGCGCGCTGGCCGACATGCCGGTACGCAATGTGCGCCTGACCCTGTTCGACATCGGCCCGCAGGCGCGCGCGCCGCTGGACTTGCCGCACAGCATGCGCCCCATCTTCGACAGCACCACGGCGGGCCTGCACGCGCCATGGTGGCAGCCCGGCAATTCCGGTAAATACCTGAGCAGCACCATGCTGATCGATTACAACGGCCGCGTCTGGCAAGCCCTGTTCAGCGTGCGCAAGAGCGACCTGTACACGCGCTTCGATGCATACCTGCCGTGGCTGGCCATGCTGGTGGGCTTTTGCAGCGCCATGCTGTTATATATGCTGTTCCACACGCTGTCGTCGTCGCGCCGGCGCGCCATCCAGATGGCCACGGGCATGACGCAGGAATTGCGTGCCAGCCAGATCCGCCTGCAGCTGTCGCACCAGAAACTGCGCCGGCTGGCGGCGCACGCCGACCAGATCAAGGAAGAGGAACGCAAACGCATCGCGCGCGAGATTCACGATGACCTGGGCCAGAACCTGCTGGTGCTGCGCATCGACGCCGACATGCTGGCCTCGCGCACGCAGCGCCGCCATCCGCGCCTGAACGCCCGCGCCCGCTCCACCCTGGACCAGATCGACGCCACCATCAAGAGCGTGCGCCAGATCATCAACGACTTGCGCCCCACCGTGCTCGACCTGGGCGTGAATGCGGCCGTCGAATGGCAGGTGGCGCAGTTCCGCCTGCGCACGGGCATCGCCTGTGAAGTGACTGAAAACCATGACGATATCTGCCTGAGCGACCAGTGCGCGACGGCCCTGTTCCGCATCCTGCAAGAGTCGCTGAGCAATATTTCCCAGCATGCCAATGCCAGCCGGGTGCAGGTCAAGCTGGAAAAGTGCCGCGATACGGTGTCGATGAGCATCCGCGACAACGGCGTGGGCGCGGCCATCGACGGGCGCAACAAGCTGGGTTCGTTCGGCCTGGTGGGCATCGAGGAGCGCATCAAACTGCTGGGCGGCACCTTCTACATCGACAGCAGCCCCGGCGCCGGCATGTGCGTGCACGTCAGCGTGCCGCTGGGTGCCGACGCCACCCGCTTCCCCTACCAGGACGACCCCCGCGCCAGCGCCTGATCGGCAGCGTTTCAAGCAAGCTGAGCTTGCGTATTTTGTAATTAGATGCAATATTGATGTAAAACAACATCACGCGCCTGCCCGCCATGGGCAGGTTTTCCTTTGCCTCTAGCCAGGAGCTCACACCACCACCTTCTCTTGCCGCACCCTTCTTTCCACTATGCGCTTACTCACAAGGACACTCATGGATACGAACGACAGTTTCAAGGCTATTGCCGATTTGAATTTGGACGCGATCAAGGTCAAACTGATGCACCGGGAATCCGGCGAGGGATGGAGCCTGGAAAAGGCCAATGCGGTGGAGTTCGAGTATCGCCGCTTCCTCATCCTGATGAAGCAGTTTCCCCAGGAAGAGACGGCGCCGCTGATGGATGTCGATACCTTCTGGCACTATCACATTCTCGACACCCTGAAATACGCGGCCGATTGCGAGCAGGTATTCGGCTACTTCCTGCACCACTTCCCCTATATCGGCCTGCGCGGCGAAGATGACGAAGCGGCGCACGTGCGCGTGGGCGAGCGCATGAAAGAGCTCTACGAACAGACATTCGGGGAAGATTATATCCGCGCAGAAACGGCGTATTCGGGACGCGCCGTCCAGGCGGCGTATTCAGGACGGGCCGTGCAAACAGCGTATTCGGGTCGTGCCGTGCAAACGGCGTTTTCCAGTGCGGCGGTGCAGGCGACAGCGTATTCGGGCAGAGCCGTGCAAACGGCGTTCTCCAGTGCTGCGGTACAGGCGACCGCGTACTCGGGCCGGGCCGTACAAACCGCGTTTTCCAGTGCTGCCGTGCAGGCAACGGCCTATTCGGGCCGCGCTACCGTTGCTGCCAATACCGCATTTTCCAGCGCGCCCGGCAGCTTGGCCGCGGCGGTGGTCAAGTCGTCCTCGACTGGCCTGGAAATGGGGCGTTTCTATGTCGATCGTCCGGCGCTGGGCCCGGACACACAATAGAAAAACGGGAAACAGGTATGGCTGCCGCACGCGGCAAGCCTGATATGCAAGACGGCACCTCTCAGTTTGCCGTCTGTCAGGCGCTCTTAGGCAGCCATCAACTCGCGCAGTTCGCGGATGCTGAAATCGCTGATTTCGTGCATGCGAATCAGGATCGTGGCGCCGATCGGCAAGGTATTGTGACGAATCTTGCTGATGACGGGAGGTGCCACTTCCAGTGCGCGCGACAGGGCGGCATCATTTTTCAGCTGCAGCTTGTCGATGATCGCATCGAGGACGCGATTCGGGTTGTAGGTAGGCAAAGAGGTAATTTGTTTGAGAGACATGATTGAAAATCCGTACTTGTTGTATTAATGCTCGAAGAGACCGAATGTCGCTTTTGCAATAATTCAGGGTAAACACACTAAAAAGCGCCATCACTTATGCGGCTTCTATCCCGCAAACAATATAATACACGCTATTGTTGATTTTTGCGTAACTTAAAGCAAAATTGTGATAATTGAAGAGAATTGACGCACTTGGAATGTGCTAGAGGATAACTCAAAATGGAAAAATTTGCTGCAAGTCATCAATTTTTACGATGAGCAACACCGCTGTGCATGAGCCAAGCTATCGTCATCAAGGCACCCAGGCGGGCTATTTCCGCTGACAGGCGCCAGCTTTGCGCCGCGACACTGGTCACTGGCGGCTCGATGCGGCTCCAGCACAGTTGACGGCGGATTTCTTCGGGCGGCGGCGGTGGCAGCACTGCATGTTCGCGGCGGCGCATGTACGCGCGCACCTGTTCCTTGCTGGGATGGCTGATGGGATGCATCGGACGCTCCTGCGGACCGGACACATCGTCACGCTAACTGCCCAGCCCGCCACAAATAGGCGAAATGCGTGACGACCTTGCTCACCATATCGCCACGCCGCCACCGCGCGTTTGCGCCAGATCAAGTGCGGCGCCGCGGCGTTGCACCGCGGCGACCCACCCTGCCGGCCCTGCGGACGCGGCTTTTATTACCTTACTGCTTCGCTGCCTGACTGCCTTACTTCTTTTGCTGGCGCACGCGCTGCTGCTGCTTTTCCTGGGTCTGCTGGCGGTTCTGCTTGCGCTCGAACAGGGCCACGGCGTCCTTCTTGGCTTGCTCGACGCTCCGCATGGCTTCATGCGCATCGTGCGGCACGAAAAATTCCGCGTCCTGGGCAGCCACGACCAGCTTGATGGCCGCTTCGTCGTCCAGGTCATACAGTTCCGTCAGGACGGTCGTGACCTCGTCCAGGTATTCTTCGTAAGTCAGGGTGGTCATGCTGTATTCCTTTAATAGTGGTGCCCGGCAGGAACGGCGCGCGCCGCGCCGCGCCGTAAAAAGTGCGGAGATAACCGGCCATTTTACCCGATGCGGGCGCCGCTGGCTGCCAGCATTTGCAAGGCAGCGGCCACGCGCGGGTAGCGCAGGCGCACGCCCAGCTCGCGCTTCAGGCGCGCATTGTCCAGGCGGCGCGACTCGGACATGAACGACAGCAGCATCGGCGTGACCACTTGCTGTAGCGCGGCACGCGGCAGGCGCGGCGGGCGCGGCAAGCCGAAGGTATCGGCCACGGCGTCGAAATACTCGGCCATCCTGAGTTCGCTGTCATCGCTGGCGTGGTACACGCGCCCAGGCTTGCCACGCCACAAGGCACGCTCGATGATGCGCGCCAGGTCCTCGGCATGGATATGGTTGGTATACACATCGTCCGCGGCGGCCAACGCCGGCGTGCCTTCGCGCAAGCGTTTCAGCGGCAGGCGGTCATCCGCATAAATGCCGGGCACGCGCAGGATGGCCGCGCGGCTGGCGCGACGCGCGCCCCAG
>NZ_NRDQ01000063.1 GCF_002878455.1 Janthinobacterium sp. AD80 | reverse complement strand
CCGCCGTCAGCGGCTCGGCCAGCATGCCGCACACCATGAAGCCAAGCAGCAGCGCCAGTTCCAGCAGCAGCGCCAGGCGCAGGGCCGGGCCGCCGCGCCGTTCGGCCGCCACGCTCAGCAATCGCGCCGCGGCCACGCCCAGGATAAAAGCGGGAAAGGCCAGCAGCTTGAGGACGATCGACGCATGCGTGGCATTCGCCAGCGCCGCGCCGATCAGCACGAAGTTGCCCGTCACGTGGGCCGTAAACAGGCCAAACAGGGCGACAAAGCCCAGGGTATCGACATAGCCGGCCAAAAAGCCCAGGCTGATGCCGTGCATGCGGCTGCGCTGCGCCAGGTTCATGGGGTCTCCTCGAGAATGAGCCGCCATCATACCGCGCCGCGCCGGCCGCCGGCAGCGCCAGCGCGGGCAGGAAGGCCCGCCCGCTGTTTGCGCCCCCGCAGTGCAACATGCATTTAGCTCCTGCTTTGCGCAACCATGCATTAGAATCAGCGACTTTATCCCCGCACATCAGGATCACACACTATGACGGCAGTTGGACACACCGAGCCACAAGAGCTCAAGCGCGGCCTGAAGAGCCGCCATATCCAGCTCATCGCCCTGGGCGGCGCCATCGGCACCGGCCTGTTTCTGGGCATCGCACAAACCATCAAGATGGCCGGCCCCTCGGTGCTGCTCGGCTATGGCATCGCCGGCGTCATCGCCTTCCTGATCATGCGCCAGCTGGGCGAGATGGTGGTCGATGAACCCGTCGCCGGCTCCTTCAGCTATTTTGCCGACAAATACTGCGGCCACCTGCCCGGCTTTTTGTCGGGCTGGAATTACTGGGTGCTGTATGTACTCGTCAGCATGGCCGAACTGACGGCCGTCGGCATCTACGTGCAGTACTGGTGGCCGGGCGTGCCCACCTGGGTTTCGGCGCTCATCTTCTTTTGCGCCATCAACGCCATCAGCCTGCTGAACGTGAAGGCGTTTGGCGAGATGGAATTCTGGTTCGCCATCATCAAGGTGGTCGCCATCATCGGCATGATCGTCTTCGGCGCGTACTTGCTCGCTTCCGGCGACGCCGGTCCGCAAGCCTCCGTCGCCAACCTGTGGCAGCACGGCGGCTTCTTCCCGAATGGCTGGCAAGGGCTGGTGATGGCCATGGCCGTCATCATGTTCTCGTTCGGCGGCCTGGAACTGGTGGGCATCACGGCGGCCGAGGCGGACGACCCCAGCACGACGATTCCCCGCGCCACCAACCAGGCCATCTACCGCATCCTGATCTTTTACATTGGCGCGCTGGGCATTTTGCTGTCGCTGTATCCATGGCAGAACGTCGTCACCGGCGGCAGCCCCTTCGTGCTGATCTTCCACGCGCTCGACAGCAACCTGGTGGCCACGGCCCTGAACGTGGTGGTGCTGACGGCCGCCCTGTCCGTGTATAACAGCGGCGTGTACTGCAACACGCGCATGCTGTTCGGCCTGGCCAAGCAAGGCAATGCGCCGCGCGCGCTGCTGCACCTGAACCGCCGCGGCGTGCCGCTGGTGGCGCTGGGCGTGTCGGCCCTGGCGACGGGTGCCTGCGTGGTGGTCAATTACTTCATGCCGGGCGAAGCGTTCGAAGTGCTGATGGGACTCGTGGTGTCGGCGCTGATCATCAACTGGGCCATGATCAGCTGGATCCACCTGCGCTTCCGCGCGCAAAAGAAACTCGAAGGCAAGACCACCCTGTTCCAGAGCCTGGGCTATCCATTCACGAACTACCTGTGCCTGGTGTCCCTGGCTGGCATTCTGGTGATCATGTTCCTGACCCCGGGCCTGCGCATCTCCGTCTACCTGATCCCCGTATGGCTGGCCGCGCTGGGCATCGGCTACTGGATCAAGCAAAGCAAGGCCAAGGCGTAAACCGTTCGCCCCGCATCAAAAATAAAGCCCGTCTTCGCAAAGGAAGACGGGCTTTTTCATGGCCGTGAGCCGGCAGGCACTTAGCTGGAAACCTCTTCGGCCGGCAGCACATCGGCCTGCCACAGGCTGATGGTCTGGCCCGGATACGACCGCAGCAGCACGTCGTCGCCCAGCGCCGCCAGCGCCTGCTTGCGCTGTTCGATGCGCGCCTCGGGCGTCGTTTCTTTCGCGCCCGTCTGGTACGGCCCCAGCACGGGCAGCAGGTCGCGCAGCACGGAGTAATTGCCCGGCGTGCTCTGGTCCGATTCCAGCTTGCCCAGGAAATACTTCATGACGCGCGTGGACTGGCTGGCATCCTGCTGCAGGCTGGCCCTCACCAGCTTGCCGTCCTTGTAGCCCACCTGCGCATCGCTGCTGGCCGAGTCCTCGATCTGGTGATACGTGTAGTTCTGCGATTCCGTGTTGGTCGTCAGGCGCAGCGGCACGCCGGCGACCAGCGACTCATGGAAGCTGGCGCTCAGCTTCGATTGCTGCTGCTGCCTGATCGACCGGTCGTCCTGGCTGGCACCGGCCTGTGCCGTTTTCTGCGACACCTCATAGTTGAAACTATCCTTTTCCGAACCGCGCATGGGATTGCTGAAGTTGACGGCTTGCGACACGCTGGCCGTGAAATCGGCCAGTCCCGACAAAATGCCCTTGTCTTCGGGCGCCAGGCGCCACTTGCCCGCCCCGGGCGGGGCATCCGCCGACTGAGGCGCGCTGGTGTTGCTGTGCAAGGCCGTAAAGCTGTCCTTCAGCATGGCCACCAGGCCCGCGTCGCCATGGCCGCGCGAGGCAGCCTGGTCGAACTGCTGCATATAACTGCCCAGCGCCTTGGCCTGGCGCTCCTTGCTGCCCAGGGTGTTGAGCGCGCTGGCATCGACCTTCAGGTCCAGGCTGCCGGCCACGCCGCTGAAACTGACGGAGCGCTGCGTGCCATCGGCCTGGAAATCCAGGGTTTGCACGCTTTCCGGCTCGCCACGCACCTTCACTTCCGCATGCAGCTTGACGGACGCCAGCACCTTCTGGTCGAACTGCATCAAGCCATCCAGCTTGATTTTCGGCGTGCTCTGTCCCATGCCATCGATGGCGTCCTGGAAGCCCTCAGCCAGCTCGCCCAGCGCGCGCGTTTCAGCATCGCTGAGCTCGCCGCTGGCCGTCATGCGCACAGCCAGGCCGTCGCCCTGGCTGTCGAGCGACAGCTTGACTTCCACGCCGCTGATGGTGGTGATGCTGAGGGACACATTATCTTCGCCAAAGCCATGCAGGTCGCCCGCAGCGATGGCGGACGCCGCGTAGACATTCGCCGTCGTGCTCGGTGGCGGCTGGCGCATCGCCTGCGAAAAGTTGTAGTTGCCCAGCTTGGCCTGTCCCAGCATGGCCGCGCCCACGCCGCTGAAGCGGCCGCCGAACGCATACGAGGAAAAACTTTTCGTCATCGCCTCGCTCACCTTGTCGCGCGTGCCGCTTTCCCACACCAGCGGCGATGGCTGCACTGCGGCCGCGCCCTCGCCTTTCGTGCTTTCCGGACTGAGGGCAACGATGGACGATGTAGCGGACCTGGCTGTCGCCGCCGGCGCATCGGCACGGTGGGTGGCGGTGGTGGAAGCGCGCGCCGCAGGGCTATTCCAGCTGTTGAGCGGGGAAATGGAGGTCATGGCGCGGTCGCCTTGCAAGGGAAGAGAGGGTGCATGAATGACATATCGATATCGTTAAATATTTTGTAATTAACTGGCGGCAAGCAGATCATCCACCCCGTGGTACGGCATGGCGGCCTGCGCTGCATGGCAATACTGTATTAACGGCAACAAACTGTAAAACATGAGCGTCGGGGAAATGAAACATTTTCACGATGGCGGGCCCATCGGCCCCGAAGAAGTTGCGCCACGGCCGGGAATGTCCCAGAATCAAAGTCTATGGAACACAAGATTTTGCGCGCGCCGCTGGCCAGCTTTACCGACTTGTTGCTCGACGCCGTGTGCATGGTCGACGTGGATGGACGCTTTGTTTTTGTCAGCGCCGCATGCGAACGCATCTTCGGCTATACGCAGCAGGAAATGGTGGGGATGCAGATGCTTGACCTGGTCGCCCCCGCCGACCGCGCGCGCACCCTGGCAGCGGCCCGGGCCATCATGGATGGCCATGCCCAGACGCACTTTGAAAACCGCTACCTGCGCAAGGATGGCCGGCTCGTGCATATCATGTGGTCCGCCCGCTGGTCCGCCGCCGACCAGCTGCGCGTGGCCGTGGCCCGCGATGTGAGCGCGCTGAAACAGGCGCAGGCGAAACAGGCTGCGCTGTACGCCATCTCGGAAGCCGTGCATGCCGCGCAGGCGCTGCCCGATTTGCTCTCTGGCCTGCAGCATATCATCGGCGAACATTTGCCTGCCGGGACGCTGAGCCTGGCGTTGCGGGAGGAAGACGGCCAGCCGGCCAGGCAGTCCAGCCAGGCGGATGCTGATGCCCCTGCGGTGCATCCACCCACGCCGCTGGCCGGCTTGCTGTGCGAGGAAGTGCTGCGTAGCGGCACCGCGCTGCAGCTGCCTGCCGAGCGCATGGCCTGGCTGCCAGCGGCATTGCAGGCTGCCGCCGGCACCACAGCGTCCAGCTGCCTTGCCGTGCCGCTGCTGGCATCGCACGGCTGTATCGGCGCGCTGGCCCTGCAGTGTACACAGGACGGCGCCGCCTGCACGGCGCAAGACCAGGATTTGCTGCAATTCGTCGCCAAGCAGCTGGCCACCGCCATCGAACGCCAGCAACTGCAGCAGCGGATGCACTTCATGGCCATGCACGATGAACTGACCCGCTTGCCGAACCGCCGCCTGTTCCATGACCGCCTGCGCACGGCGTTTGCCCGCGCGCAGCGCCAGCAAGGCCGTTTGTCGCTGCTCTTCCTCGACCTGGACCACTTCAAGCTGGTCAACGACCAGCATGGCCATGCCTGCGGCGATTTGCTGTTGCAAGCCGTGGCGGGCAAGTTCAAGGATTGCCTGCGCGAAAGCGACACCCTGGCCCGTCTTGGCGGCGATGAATTCGTCATCCTCGTCGAACACCATACGCCCGACAGCGACGTCGTGTGCATCGCGCAGAAAATCCACGTGGCGCTGGCAGCGCCGATCCAACTTGGCGATGGCCAGCAACTACCGGTCGCCGTCAGTGTCGGCATCGCGCATTATCCGGAACACGGCGAAACCATGCAGCAGCTGCTGCGCCACGCCGACCGCGCCATGTATGACGCCAAATCCCGGCACGCGGCCAGCTGAAGCACGAAACGCCAGCAGGAAAAAGCCGCCATCGCCCATGGTATACTGCACGCCGATGCTCAGACTCTTCAAAACCTGGTTGATCCTGCTACTGATCACGGCGGTCCCGCTGCACGCGGCCACGGCCGGCATCGGCCTGGCGTGCGCATCCACCCCCGCCTCTTCTGCTACGCCCAACCTGGCCGCTTCGGCGCCCGCTGCCATGCCGATGGCCCCGTGCCACGGCCATGCCGCCATGCCTGCGCTCACCGCGGCAGCTGAAACCGCCGCGCAGGCTGGCGACAGCGGCACGCAAAGCCAGCACGCAGCCTGCAGCGCCTGCTCCGCCGCGTGCCTGGGCGCTTTCATGCCGCCGCCTGTGCCGGGCGCCCTGTGCCTTCTGGCTGGCGCGGAAAACGTCCACATCGCCGCCATGCCTTTGCTCGCGGGCGTCATCCCCGACGGCTTGCGCCGGCCTCCCCGGCACTTGCGCGCTTAAGGCTGCGCCAGCGCAGCACCCCTGCCCGTCCCATGCTTGCCGCCGGCATGCCGCCGCTGTCACCAACGCGGCACGCCAGCAGCGCATGCGGCGCGGCACGCTTTATCCCTACACATCGATTTTGCATTTCTCTTAATGACCAGGTAAAACCATGATCAAACATCTGTTACTGCGCGGCGCCTTCGCCGGCATGCTGGGCTTGCCCGTACTCGCCATGGCGGCCGCGCCCGTCATCGAAGTCTTCAAAACCGCTTCCTGCGGCTGCTGCTCCGAATGGATCAAGCACCTGGAAGCGAACGGCTTTACGGTGCGCGCGAAAAACGTGGAAATGCCGGCGCAATACCGCAAGCTGGCCGGCATTCCCGACGCGCTCGGCTCCTGCCACACGGGCATGGTCAACGGCTACGCCATCGAAGGCCACGTGCCGGCCAGCGACATCAAGCAGCTGCTGCGTGACAAGCCCAAGGCCAGGGGACTGGCCGTGCCCGCCATGCCCATGGGTTCGCCCGGCATAGAAGGCCCGCGCAAGGACGCCTACGATGTGCTGCTGGTGGAAAACAATGGCAGCACCAAGGTCTACAAGCACTACAAGTAAGACTGCGGGGAAATGAAAAACGCCGCCGGAATCGCTTCCGGCGGCGTTTTTTTGTCAGTCAGCGGAAAACAAGCCGCTGCCGATCAGGATGGCATCAGATGCTGTCCAGCACTGCGTTCAGGCTGGCGCTCGGACGCATGACCGCTTCCGTTTTCGCCGGATCCGGCAGGTAGTAGCCGCCGATATCCGTTTCCTTGCCTTGTACCGCTTTCAGTTCGGCAACGATCTTTTCTTCGTTGTCGGCCAGGGCCTTGGCCACTGGTGCGAAGTGCGCCGCCAGTTCGGCGTCGTCCTTCTGCGCTGCCAGCGCCTGTGCCCAGTACATGGCCAGGTAGAAATGGCTGCCGCGGTTGTCCAGCTCGCCGGTGCGTGGCGATGGCGACTTGTTGTTGTCCAGCAGCTTGCCGGTGGCTTCATCCAGGGTTTTCGCCAGGATTTTCGCCTTCGCGTTGCCCGTCTTGATGCCCATGTCTTCCAGCGACACGGCCAGTGCCAGGAACTCGCCCAGCGAATCCCAGCGCAGGTGGTTTTCTTCCACCAGCTGCTTGACGTGCTTCGGTGCCGAACCGCCGGCGCCCGTTTCGTACATGCCGCCACCGGCCATCAGCGGCACGATCGACAGCATCTTGGCGGAGGTGCCCAGTTCCAGGATCGGGAACAGGTCGGTCAGGTAGTCGCGCAGGATGTTGCCGGTCACCGAGATGGTGTCCAGGCCGCGGAAAGCGCGTTCCAGGGTGTAGCGCATGGCGCGCGTCTGCGACATGATCTGGATGTCCAGGCCGCTGGTGTCGTGATCCTTCAGGTAAACCTGTACCTTCTTGATGACTTCGTTTTCGTGCGGACGATAGCTGTCCAGCCAGAACACGGCAGGCATGCCCGAGTTGCGCGCGCGCGTGACGGCCAGCTTGACCCAGTCGCGGATCGGCGCGTCCTTGACCTGGCACATGCGCCAGATGTCGCCCTCTTCCACCGTTTGCGTCAGCAGCACTTCGCCCGTTTCCAGGTCGGTGATGTTGGCGATGCCGCCTTCCGGCACTTCAAACGTCTTGTCGTGCGAACCGTATTCTTCCGCTTGCTGCGCCATCAGGCCCACGTTCGGCACGGTGCCCATGGTCTTCGGATCGAAGTTGCCATGCCATTTGCAGAAGCCGATCATTTCCTGGTAGATGCGTGCGAACGTCGATTCCGGCATCACGGCCTTGACGTCCTTCGGACGGCCATCGGCGCCCCACATCTTGCCGCCGATACGGATCATCGCTGGCATCGATGCGTCGACGATGATGTCGTTCGGCGAATGGAAGTTGGTAATGCCCTTGGCCGAATCGACCATGGCCAGCTCAGGACGGTTGGCGTGGCAGGCGTGCAGGTCCTTGAGGATTTCATCCTTCTGCGACGCTGGCAGGGTTTCGATCTTGTCGTACAGGTTGCTCATGCCGTTGTTGACATTCACGCCCAGCTTGTCGAACAGCGCGGCGTGCTTGGCGAACGCGTCTTTGTAGAAAATGCGCACGCAGTGGCCGAAGACGATCGGGTGCGACACTTTCATCATGGTGGCCTTGACGTGCAGCGAGAACATCACGCCCGTCTTGAAGGCGTCGTCGATTTCCTTCTCGTAGAACTCCAGCAACGCTTTCTTGCTCATGAACATGCTGTCGATGATTTCACCGGCTTGCAGGGAAACCTTCGGTTTCAGCACGATGGTCTTGCCCGAGGCCGTGACCAGTTCCATCTTGACATCGCGCGCTTTTTCCAGGGTCAGCGATTTTTCGCCGTGGTAGAAGTCGCCATGGTGCATGTGCGACACGTGGGTTTGCGAAGCCTGGCTCCACTCGCCCATCGAATGCGGGTGCTTGCGCGCGTATTCCTTGACGGCCTTCGGTGCGCGACGGTCGGAGTTGCCTTCACGCAGGACCGGGTTGACCGAGCTGCCGATGCACTTGCCGTAGCGGGCTTTCAGGGCTTTGTCTTCGTCCGTTTTCGCATCTTCCGGGTAGTCCGGCAGCTTGTAGCCACGGCTTTGCAATTCGCGCACGCAGGCGATCAGCTGGCCTTGCGAGGCACTGATGTTCGGCAGTTTGATGATGTTGGTGTCAGCCAGCTGGGTCAGCTTGCCCAGTTCAGCCAGGGTATTCGGGACTTTTTGCGCGTCCGTCAGGAATTCCGGAAATTCAGCCAGTACACGTGCCGCCACCGAAATATCGCTGGACACCACGTCCACGCCGGCCGGCGCGGTGAATTTTTTGATAATTGGCAGCAGGGAATACGTCGCGAGCAGCGGCGCCTCGTCAGTCAGCGTGTAGATGATTTTGGATTTTTGTGTTGCCATGTTCATTCCCTTGTATGCGGTGATGCCTGGTGGTTAACTTTCTTCATTCCAAACACAGGACGGTTAGCCTTGCTTTGGACGGCTAGTGTGCCGGCGGTGACGCCGTGCTTGCCCACCACGTATTTTAGACTGTCCTGAAGGTGTTTGTGTATCAGATGGCGAGGAATCTTATATAAGACAGCAAATATGCCGGAGCAACTGGCCGATATCACGGTTTTCCGCCGGGAAATAGGTGCAGGCGAGCTGGCAAGCCATGTTTGAGATAGCGAAAACTAGTGTCGTATTGGAAATATACTCGCGCAAACAGAATCACGCGCGCTCGTTTTTCACGATGCCGCGCACATTCGTCAGCGCCAGGCAGAGGTTCAGAACGATGAGGGCCCAGGCCTCGTCTTGCCAGCCCCAGCATACCCACAGCACATTGCTGAACAGGAAAACCCAGAAGCCGGCATAACGCCGCGCGGCCGCGCGCGAACCCACCAGCCAGGCTGCCAGCAGCGAAGCGGCCATGGCTGGCCATTGCAATAGTTCGATGAAGTCGGTCATGGCGCCTCCCTTTGCGAAGAACTTCAGTACGGAAAATTTTAGCAACATTGCCGTTTTATCAGCGCCCGCCTGGCGGCAGGCAGCAAGCCAGCAAGCGCAAAGCTGACCGCGGCTCAGGGACGCAGCGCAGTGCCAGGAGAACCCGCGCCGCAGCCAGATTATGGCTGCCAAGGCCCGGCACGCTGCCGGCCGCCAGCCCGCTTTTCCGCCATATCTCAGGCGCGCCGTCACGCTGGCGCCGCAGGCAGGCACGGCGATTCGGCACGCAGGCACCAGCTGCGGGCGCGCCTCGCCGCATCAACAGCTGCGGCTGTCCGAACGACAACTACATTGATATTTCTCAAATTGACCGCGCGATCCCTGGGCTACTGTCGGTGCCATCTTTGGTTTGAAACAAAAACTCCGCTGCCAAGTATCGACCATTCCAGACCCAACGCCAGTTCTCGCCAGGCTCTTCATTCCCCAGCCGATAACGCTCGCCAAGTACGGTGACATGCAGCGTCCCTCCCCCCTCGCCCAGCGGTGCAGGGGAGACTTTTGCTAGCGATTTTGCAGCTTTTTGATCAATGAACGTTAAAAAGGAATTTCGTATGAGCACGTATTCAGATATTTGCATCGTTGGTGCCGGCATCGGCGGCCTGACCTGCGCCAACCACCTGATCCATCCCGCCGGCAACAGGAAGCTGCGCATCCGCGTATTCGACCTCAATCCCGCTGTCGGCGGCCGCATCCAGTCGCGCAAAATAGATGGCGAGGAAATCGCCGAACTCGGCGCCGCCCGCTACTCGCCGCAACTGCATCCGCATTTCCAGCAACTGATGCAGGGCAGCGGCCTGCCGCATGCGGTCTACCCGTTCACCGAGGTGGTTTCCCACGATAGCGTGCTGGCAGAGCTGAAGGCCACGCTGGACGAGCTGAACCCGATGCTGAAAGCCCATCCGAACCACTCTTTCCTCGAGTTCGTCAGCCATTACCTGGGCGCCGACAAGGCGGCCCACATCATCAAGGCCACCGGCTATGACGCCTTGCTGCTGCCGATGGTGTCGGCTGCCATGGCCTACGACATCATCAAGAAGCACCCGGAAACGCAGCACTTTACGGAAAACGCCGCCAACCAGTGGCGCTATGCCACCGACGGCTATCACGAGCTGCTGTGCCGCTTGCAGCACCAGGCACAGGCCGCCGGCGTCGAATTCCAGCTCGAACATTGTCTGCTGTCCGTGAAAAAATCGGGCGCCGACCACGTGCTCGCCTTCAGCCACCTGGGCGACACGCAGATGCACCGGACACGCCACCTGGTGATGGCCATCCCGCCGTCCGCCATGCCGCGCCTGAACCTGGATTTCCCGCACGCCTGGAGTCCGTTCCAGTACGACTCGCTGCCCCTGTTCAAGGGCTTCCTCACCTTCGACACGGCTTGGTGGGACGGGCTGGGGCTGACCGACAAGGTGCTGATGGCGGCAAACCCGCTGCGCAAGATCTACTTCAAGGGGGATAAATACGTGCTGTTCTATACCGACAGCAAAAGCGCCACCTACTGGCGCGACAGCCTGGAACTCGGCGAAGACGTGTACCTGGAACGTGTCCGCAGCCACCTGGAAGAAGTCCTGCCCCTCGATGGCCGGCCGCTGCCGCGCATCAAGGCGCACTTCCACAAGTTCTGGCCGCATGGCGTCGAGTTTTGCGTGGAGCCGGAAGCCGAGCACCCGGCCGTGCTGCTGCACCGGGACGGCATCATCTCCTGTTCGGATGCCTATACGGCGCACTGCGGCTGGATGGAAGGCAGCCTGATCAGCGCCCGGCACGCCAGCGGCCTGCTGCTGCAACGGCTCGATCAGCTCGAAGGCAGCGCCGCCGCCAACGATACCTTCATTACTTCGTCGACCGAGCGCGCATGAGCCTACTTGACTTCCCCCGCCTGCATTTCCGGGGTTTTGCCCGCGCCAATGTGCCAACGGGGAATCGCAATACGCACGGCAACATCGATATCGCCACGAATGCGCTATCGATGGCGGGCAATGCTGTCGACCTGAGCCGGCCGCCAGCCGAATTCCATGCACACCTGAAACAGCTTGCCCCCCGCTTCAATGCCGAGGGCAAGCCCGATCCGGACGGCATCTTCAGCCAGGCGGCAGGCTACAATTTTGGCGGCAATAATCATTTCTCGTGGGAGAACGCGCGGATCACGGGCGTCCAGCTTGACGCTGGCGAGGTCGACACGCAGGATGCACTGGTGGGCGCCAGGCTGGGCCTGTGGGGCCACTACAACGAATACCTGCGCACCACGTTCAACCGCGCCAGGTGGATCGACAACAACCCCGCCGCGCCCGACACCACGCTGATCTACGCCGGCCAGTTCACCTTGAGCGACAAGCTGGCCACGCCCAACACGCCCACCTTGTTCACGGCCGACATCGCGCAGGCGCACTCGGTGCGCTGGCTCGGCAGCGGCCATATCATGGAACGCAGCGGGCATTTCCTGGACGAGGAATTCGGCCGCGCCAGGCTGTTCCAGTTTTCGGTGGCCAAGCAGGACCCGCATTTCCTGTTCAATGCGGACCTGCCGCTGCCGGCCAGCATGCAGGCCTTGCGGCACGCCCTGGCCGACGACGACGTGCTGGGCCTGACGGTGCAGTATGCCTTGTTCAATATGTCGACGCCGCTCAAACCGGACTCGCCCGTGTTCTACGACCTGGCCGGCAGCATCGGCCTGTGGCGGCGCGGCGAGCTGGCCACCTATCCGGCCGGCCGCCTGCTGCAGCCGCGCCAGCAGAGCCTGGGGCCGGTGCTGGTGCAAGTGCACGCGGACCGGGTCGCGTTCAACATGCCGACCGCCATTGCCTTCACCACGCGCGGCGCGGGCGCCGTTTCGGAACAGCATCCCACGTATGCGCTGGGCGGCAAGCAGGCGCTCGGCGATCTGCTGCTGCACGACGGCACCGGCACCTTGCTGGCGCGCATACCCGAGCAGCTGTACCGCGACCACTGGCGCCATCACGGCGTTTTCGACGTGCCGCGGCAGCACGCTGGCGACGCCACCGGTTCGCTGAGCCTGGGCAGCGCGCAGGCGCAGTGGGAAGAAGCGGACTGGGTGCTGCAATCGGACAGCAACCAGCTGTATCTGGAAGCGCCGAACCGCAACAAGCACGAGCATTTTCCACAGACCATCACCGTGCAAAGCCGCTACCGCGGCGCACTGGCGGCGCCGCCTCCCCTGTCGGCACAGGCCGAGGACGGCATGCTGCTGGGCGTGGAACAGCAGCCATCACCGCTCGGGCCTGGCTACACGGCGCTGACCCTGACGGGGCGCCAGCCGGGCGCGACCAGGGTCGTGCTGGGCACAGGCCAGGATAAACAGTACCTCGGCGTGCGCGTGCTGCCCGACGACTGGGACCTCGACGAGGTGCCGGCCGAACAGGTCGACTATGCCTTCCTCTACCGGCATGTGATGAGCTATTACGAGCTCGTGTATCCCTTCATGTCGGACAAGGTCTTCAGCCTGGCGGACCAGTGCAAATGCGAAACGTATTCGCGCCTGATGTGGCAGATGTGCGATCCGCGCAACCGCGACAAGAGCTACTACATGCCCAGCACCCGCGAACTGTCGCTGCCAAAGTCGCGCCTGTTCCTCAAATACCTTACCCAGGTCGAGGCGACGGCCGCGGCCAGGGCGGCGGTGCCGGAAGCGGCTGCGCCGCCTGTCATCGGCAGCAAGGCCGGGCTGATCGGGGAACTGAAAAAGGCCATCGACCTGGAACTGTCGCTGATGCTGCAATACCTGTATGCGGCGTATTCGATTCCCAACTATGCGCAGGGGGCGGCGCTGGTGCAGGCCGGCCGCTGGCTGCCGGCCGAGCTGGCGCTGGCCTGCGGCACCGAAGACCGGCGCCGCGACAGCGGTACGCGCGGCGTGCTGCTGGAAATCGCGCATGAAGAAATGATTCACTATTTATTGGTCAACAATGTGCTGATGGCGCTGGGCGAAGGGTTTTACAGCGGCACACCGCTGCTGGGCCAGCAGGCGCGCCAGCGTTTTGGCCTGGACACGGAATTTGCGTTCGAGCCATTTTCCGAACACGTGCTGGCGCGCTTCGTGCGTTTCGAATGGCCCGACTACCTTCCCACGCCGGGCAAGTCGATTGCCACCTTCTATATCGCAATCCGCCAGGCCCTGGCCGATCTGCCCGGCCTGTTTGACAGCGGCGGCGGCAAGCGCGGCGGCGAACACCATTTGTTCCTGAAAGAACTGACCAACCGCGCCTACCCCGGCTACCAGCTGGAAGTATCCGACCGCGACAGCGCGCTGTTCGCCATCGACTTCGTCACGGAACAGGGCGAAGGCGTGGCCGTCGATTCGCCGCATTTCGCCGCGTCGCATTTCCAGCGCCTGCGCACCGTCGCCGGCAAGTATGCCGCCTGCGGCAAACCGTTCGAGCCGGCGCTGCCGGCGCTGAAAAATCCCGTGCTGGAAGCACGCGCGGACTGCACCGTGGTGACCGACCGGAAGGCGCGCCCGCTGATGCAGCTGTATCAAGGCTGCTACGAACTGACCTTCCTGATGATGGCACACCATTTCGCGCAGCAGCCGCTGGGCAGCCTGCGCCGTTCGCGCCTGATGAACGCGTCCATCGACATCATGACGGGCCTGTTGCGTCCCCTGTCAGCCGCCCTGATGAACATGCCATCGGGCGTGGCCGGCCGCCATGCGGGGCCGCCCGTGCCCGAGCCGGTCAGCAGCCGGGTCAGCAGCGACTACAGCCAGGGCTGCGACATGCTGGCGCAAAAATGCCTGGCGCTGGCGCGGTACGCGCGCAGCCTTGAGAGCGATGCCATCGGCATGGCGCCGATAGAAATGTTGGAGTTTTTTAATCAGCAACTTACCGATTTATCTCGGGGAAAGATGTCAAGAGAGGCTTGAAATGCATAAAATCATTATCGTCGGCGGAGGCCTGGCAGGCAGCCTCGGTGCCATTTATCTGGCGCAGCGCGGACACGATGTCCACGTTATCGAGAAACGCGGCGATCCGCTGCTGGACACTGCCGCCAACGCCGATCCGGTCAATTCGCGCGCCATCGGCGTGAGCATGACGGTGCGCGGCATCAAGGCCGTGCTGGCAGCGGGCATCAGCAAACAGGAGCTTGACCTGTGCGGCGAACCCATCGTCGGCATGGCCTTTTGCGTGGGCGGCCGGCACAGGATACGCGAGCTGACCCCGCTCGAAGGCCTGTTCCCCCTGTCGCTGGACCGCACGGCCTTCCAGCGCCTGCTGAACCGGCATGCCGTCAAGCACGCCGTGAAATATTACTTTGAGCATAAATGCCTGGATGTCGACCTGGAAAGAAAGATCGTGCTGGTACAGGACCCGGACGGCGCCGTGCAGCAGCTGCATGGCGACCTGGTCATTGGCGCCGACGGCGCGCACTCGGCCGTGCGGCGCGCCATGCAAAGCGGCGTGCGCCGTTTCGAATTCAGGCAAAGCTACTTCCGCCACGGCTACAAGACGCTGGTGTTGCCGAATGCGGCCGACCTGGGTTTCCGGAAGGATTTGCTGTACTTTTTCGGCATGGATTCCAAGGGCCTGTTTGCCGGGCGCGCAGCCACCATTCCGGACGGCAGCATCAGCTTTGCCCTGTGCCTGCCCTACACGGGCACGCCCAGCCTGGGCACGCTCAACCGGGAAGCCATGGCGGACTTCTTCAGCCGCTACTTCGGCAACTTGCCGCCGGACCGCCGCAAGGACATGCTGGACCAGTTCATGGCGCTGCCCAGCAACGACCTCATCAATGTCCGTTCCAGCGCCTTCCACTACAAGGCCAATATCCTGCTGATCGGCGATGCGGCGCATGCCACCGCCCCGTTCCTGGGACAAGGCATGAACATGGCACTGGAAGACGTCCACGTCTTCGTTTCCCTGCTGGAAAAGCACGGCAATGCCCTGGGCCCTGCCCTGTCCGAGTTCACGCAGCAGCGCAAGGTGCAGGCGGACGCCATGCAGGACATGGCGATCGCCAACTATGAAGCGCTGAGCAATCCGAACCTGATTTTCTTCCTGCAGACGCGCTACACGCGCTACATGCACAAGAAATTCCCCCGTGTTTATCCGCCGGACATGGCGGAGAAACTGTACTTCACATCGGTTCCTTACGATGAGTTGCAGCAAATCCAGAAGAAACAAAACGTTTGGTACAAACTTGGAAGGGTAAATTAATGAACATTCTCGTCATCGGCGCAGGCCCCGCAGGCCTGCTCTTCGCCAGTCAGATGAAACAGGCCCAGCCCGGCTGGAATATCCGCATTACGGAAAAAAACACGCCGGAAGAAGTGCTGGGCTGGGGCGTGGTGCTGCCGGGACGCCCGCCGCGCCATCCGGCCAATCCCCTGTCTTACCTGGAGCAGCCGGAACAGCTCAATGCGCAATTCCTGGAAGAATTCAAGCTCGTGCATCACGAGCAGCCCAACCTGATGAGCACCGGCGTGACCCTGTGCGGCGTCGGACGCCAGGCCCTGGTACAGGCCTTGCGCGCCAAGTGCGTGGCGGCCGGCATCACGATCAGTTACGAAACACCGCCAGCGGACAAGGCGCAGCTGGAAGCGCAATACGACCTGGTGGTGGTAGCGAACGGCGTCAATTACAAATCGCTGGACTTGCCGCCGGCGCTGGCGCCGCACATCGATTTCGGCCGCAACAAATACATCTGGTACGGCACCACCCAGCTGTTCGACCAGATGAACCTGGTGTTCCGCAGCAATGAGCACGGCATTTTCATCGGCCATGCCTATAAATACTCGGACACGATGAGCACGTTTATCGTCGAGTGCAGCGAAGAGACGTACGCCAGGGCCGGGCTGGAAGCGCTGCCCGAGCGCGACGCCGCCGCGACTGTCG
This sequence comes from Janthinobacterium sp. AD80, assembly GCF_002878455.1. Taxonomy (GTDB): domain Bacteria; phylum Pseudomonadota; class Gammaproteobacteria; order Burkholderiales; family Burkholderiaceae_D; genus Janthinobacterium. The sequence continues at coordinate 19,906 of NZ_NRDQ01000063.1, read as the reverse complement.
CCAGCACGTTCAAAGCCGAACTCGGCGAACACGTGCTGCAGAGCCAACCGGGCCAGGGCTGGCGCAACTTCATGACCCTCAGCCGCGACCGGGCCAGCGACGGCAAGTTCGTCCTGCTCGGCGATGCGCTGCAGTCGGGACATTTTTCCATCGGCCATGGCACCACCATGGCGGTGGTGGCGGCCCTGCTGCTGGTCAAGACCCTCAATACCGAGGCCAATACGGCTGCCGCCCTGGACAGCTTCAATGCCCGCGCCGTGCCCCTGATGCAATTGTTCAAGGACCACGCCAACGCCAGCCGCCTGTGGTTTGAAAGCGTGGGCGAACGTATCGAGCTGAGCAATGAAGAGCTGACCGCCAGCTTCGACGCCCGCCGCAAGGACTTGCCGTCGCTACAGGAAGCGCTGATGGCCAGCCTCGGCTACGCGCTGGGCCGCTAGGGAGACGCCATGCCAGCCGCCCTCACCCCGCCGCTGCTGCCGCCGCAATGGAGCAGCGCCTATATCTCCTACTGGGCACCGATGCAGGAGGACGACCAGGTAACGTCCGGCTATTGCTGGTTCGACTATGCGCGCAACATCTGCCGCATCGATGGCCTGTTCAACCCCTGGTCGGAAAAGGAACATGGACACTTGCTGTGGATGTCGGAAATCGGCGACGCCAGGCGCGAGCACAGCCGCAAGCAGAAAGTGGCTTACGCCAGGCAAGCGGCGGCGGCTGGCGTGCAGCTGCACGACATGGCGCTGGCCGACGAGGTAACGCCGTTCCATGCGCTGTTCCTGCCGCAGGCGGTGCTGGTCGAAGGCAGTGCCCGTCACGACGGCTGCCACAGCGTGCTGGGCCGGGAGGCGGACGCCTGGGTAATCGAGCCAGCGGGCAAGCCGCCATCTGTCTTTTACCTGGAGGCCGGTGGCAACCGCCTGCTGCGCATGGTCACCGGCAACGACCCGCAGCACCGTTCCGTACGCGACTTTCCCAATCTGTCTGTCGGCGATATTCCGGACAGCGTGTTTGCGTCTTGCGCCACCTGAGCATGGCGTGGCGCGCGCAGGGCCACATGCGGCGCGCGCGCCACGCCACGCCTGACCAGTATTTTTGTTATTACTCTCGAAGGATATTGCTATGCCGCTGGTTGTATACATTCTGGGGTTGACGATCTTTTCGTTAACCACCTCCGAATTCATGGTGGCGGGCATGATGCCGTCGCTGGCCGAGGCCATGAACGAACCGGTGACACGCATCGGCTATCTGATCTCGCTGTATGCCATGGGCATGGTCATCGGCGGGCCGCTGAGCACCATCGTCCTGCTCAAGCTGCGCGTGCCGAACAAGCAGGGGCTGCTGTGGCTGCTGGGCTTTTATGTGCTGGCCCAATCCGTTGCCGCCTCCGCCACCAGCTATGACATCCTGGCCGTCGCGCGGGTGGTCACGGGCGTGGCCGCCGCCACCTGCTTTGGCCTGTCGCTGGCGATCTGTGCCGAACTCGTCAGCCCCAATGCGCGCGGACGCGCGGCCGCCGTCGTGATCAGCGGCCTCATGCTCGCATCAGTCGTGGGCGTGCCGGTCGCCACGCTCATCGACCAGCACCTGGGATGGCGCGCCAGTTTCTGGCTGGTGGTGCTGCTGGCGCTGATGTGTCTGGCACTCATCGCCGTGCTGGTGCCGCGTAGCAAACCGTCGGAAGTCGTCAGCCTCGGCAATGAACTGGGCGAGTTCCGCAATCGCCACCTGTGGGCAGCGTATGCCAGCAGCGGCCTCATCATCGGCGCGATTTTCGCGGCCTTCAGCTACTTCGCGGCCATCCTGACGGACATTACAGGATTTCAAGCGTCCGACATCCCCTGGCTGCTGGGCGTCTACGGCGTCGCCAATGTAGTGGGCAATGGCGTGGTCGGCCGTTATGCGGACCGCTACACGACCCTCATCATGGTCTGGGGCATGGTCATCCTGAGCATCAGCCTGGCGCTGTTCGCCGTCTTTGCGCACGACAAGACCATCAGCGTCGCCTTGCTGGTCGTCACGGGCCTGGTCGGCATGTCGATGAATCCTGCCATCATCGCCCGCGTGATGAAGACCGCCCATCCGGGGCCGCTGGTCAACACGGTGCACACCTCCGTCATCAACATCGGCCTGGGCGCCGGTTCCTGGCTAGGCGGCCTTGGCATCGCCACCGGCTACGGCTTGCGCTCGCCGCTGTGGGTCGGCGTCGCGCTGGCCCTGCTTGGCCTGATCAGCCTGCTGCCTTACCTGGGGCACCGGTCGCGCGATTCGGTTTTGTCGCATTAATAGTTGCGGGCGGTCGGCATGGTCAGCCGCCCGTCAGCCTTATCTGCACCCAACAAGAATGCCGTCTACATCATTGTCGGCTTTTTACAAGCCCCTGATTGTATTGCGAATTTTTAGTGAAAAGGACGAGTTCTGAACTTGCCATGTAGGCAGTGGCATTATCAAAAGCAAGACCGGCCATCCAGCCACACTCGAAGCGAAGCATGGATCAGCCCAAGCTGTCCGACGCGCGCTTCCAAACTGCACCCTATATGGTGGAGTGCAATTCCTGGACAGCATTGCCCAGCGCCTGACCAGACCCGCAGCCCCCATATGCACAATGTGCCGGCGGCGCTCCTCATTCAGCGCACCAACGCAGCCATGGCGTCCAATGACCGGACCGGTCCAGCTCCACATCCAACAAGACGAGTGGCCTTCACCGCCGAAAACAAGCGAACTGGACCATAGCGTGAACATGCCTGGATATCAGTCTGGTTTCTTGCAGCATGGAAATATAACTAGGAGTCAAAATACGTTAACACATTTGAAATTTCACTTATCCATACGCCATAATTTCCAAATAAAAGTTGAAAAATTACTCAAAAGTAAATTTGACTTTTATGATAATTAATTTATTTTTTTGCTGAAAAACATGCGAAAACACCCTGGGAATGGCTGGTTTTCGTCGTAATGCCCGCTGCATCGACCTGTCTTGACGCACATATCTTGTTTGAAATACCAGCGCACAAACAAGTGTCGTTTTTTTTCAACGGTTTGCATTTATTTTTTAACTACTATTGGTTACTTGTAGAGTGAGAATAACTAACATGCAAGTAATGACAAGTTTTGTTTTTCATATCAACCATTAAAAAAATTACACTTAAATATCATTATGGATATAGTTTACTTAGTCCAACATTTTCTGGACGACATGTTATTCGCACCGACCCGGCGCGGACGACCAATCAAAAACTATCTCCATAGGGATGAACATGAATCACTCTGCCAACCGTTTTACCGTACCTGGCATCCATGCCGGTTCTGCACTTTACAAAAGTCTGGCCGGCGCTATATTTTGCTCGCTTACCACCCTGGCTCCCGCCGTGCACGCCGATGTCATTGATTTCGAAGGACTCGGCAATGACTTGATTTTCAGCGGTAGCAGCATCGAACAGCGTGGCTTGAAGCTCAGCGGTTCAGATATCAATGGCGCCAGCGGATCGCTGGTAGGTGCCATCATCGACGGTAGCGACAACGGGTTTTGCAGCAATCTCGTTTGTCCACTCGGCAATACCGGTAACTACTATGGCGGCTTGAACGATGGCATACTCAGCATCCATGGCGTGCAAGGCGGCAGCACCTTCAAAGTACAGGGCTTCGATGCCAGTTTCATCATCAGCGACGCTAATGCGCTGGCCGGGCGCCTGCTGGTGCAGGGTTTCTATGGGAATGGCTTATCGCTATCGCAAACTTTCGATCTCCCAGCACCCAAAAGTTTGGTTGGCCCCCTGACTTTTCCCTTCCATCAATACAGTTTCAACAGCGCCATGAATGCGCTCGACTTCAGCGGCATGCAGATATCCGCCCTCAGTTGCAACACGGCGGGCGTGTGCGGCATCGGCAATAACCAGGGACAGTTTGCCCTCGACAACCTCAACTTCAGCATCAGCGCCGTGCCGGAACCATCGACCTACGCGATGCTTCTGTTGGGCCTGGCAGGCATCGCTGCCGTCTCCCGCCGCCGCGCCTGATTTTCCCTGCCCCGCACACCCCACATACCGAGGATAACCCATGCAATTACGCCCTATCTGCCTTGCCATCGCCGTGCTGCTTTGCAGCATCTCCAGCGTCCACGCCGCCCCTTCGGGAGGCGATGACGTGCGTCGTCCTTATATCGTGCAATTGAAAGCGGAACCGCTCGCCACTTACACCGGAGGCATCGATGGCTTCCCCGCCACCAAACCCGCTCCTGGCGAACGCCTGGATGTGAACAGCGGCAATGCCCTGCAGTATGCTGGCTACCTGGAAAGCAAGCTGCAGGCAGTCCAGGCCATCGTGGCCGATGCACCTGTGCAGCATCAATATGTGACGGTACTGAACGGCTTTGCCGCCATGCTGACGGATGCCGAAGTGCTGCAGTTGAAGGCCAGCGAAGACGTGGCCAGCATCAAGGCCGATGTGGAACAACCGTCGCAAACCGTGAGCACGCCCACGTTCCTGGGACTGGACCAGCCCGATGGCTTGTGGAGCAAGCTGGGCGGGCGCACGCAGGCGGGGGAGGATATCGTTGTCGGCATTATCGATAGCGGCGTCTGGCCGGAAAATCCCGCCTTTGCCGACCGTATCGACACGAATGGCGCACCGACCTTCGACCCGGGCGCTACCCTGGCCTACGGCCCGCCGCCAGCCAGCTGGAAAGGCATCTGCCAGACGGGAGAAGGATTTACATCTGACCACTGCAATAATAAGCTGATAGGTGCGCGCTATTTCGACAGTACCTTCCGCGCCCAGCAGCCTGTCATGCACTGGAGCGACTTCCGGTCGCCCCGAGATTCGCTGGGAGGTTCGGTCGGCCAAGGCGGCCACGGCACCCACACTGCAAGCACTGCGGCCGGCAATAGCCTGGCCGGCAGCGGCCTTATCAATATTTCAGGCATGGCGCCGCGCGCGCGGATCGCCGTTTACAAGGTGTGCTGGACTTTTCCAACGGCGGCGAGCGCAGGCAGAAATACGTGCTATGGCTCAGACTCTGCCAAGGCAGTCGAACAAGCCATCATCGACGGTGTGAATGTACTTAACTTTTCGATCAGTGGCGGCGAAAAAATCGATGACGTTGTGGAGAAGGCATTCCTGAGTGCGGCCAGCGCCGGCGTGTTTGTCGCTGCCTCAGGTGGCAACAGCGGGCCGTCCAATGAAGTCGCGCATGTCAGCCCCTGGCTGACTACCGTCGCGGCATCGACGCATGACCGGGGCCCTGGCACTGCCAGCGTGCTATTGGCCGATGGCAAACAATATCAGGGCGCTTCCGGCAATGTGGCCGCACTGCCCCGGCAACCGCTGATCCGCGCCGAAGACGCAGGCCTGACAGGTGCAAATGCCGACAAACTGAGCAAGTGCTATAGCAGTACGGCAAATGCCGGAGTGGCCCTGCTCGACCCAGCCAAGGCGGCGGGCAAGGTAGTCGTCTGCACGCGTGGCGCAAACGACCGCGTGGACAAGAGTTTTGCTGTCAAGGAAGCCGGCGGCGTGGGCATGGTGATGGTTGACAATGGCGTCGGACTGGTGGCGGAAATACATGCAGTCCCGACGGTGCACGTGACTGCCGCAGACGGCGCACTGATCCGTGCTTATGCAGGCACCGCCACCGCGGCTGTGGCACTGTCGGCGGCAAGCTTCGGCAAAAAGTCGGCTGCGTCCCCTGTCGTCGCCGACTTTTCCTCACGCGGGCCCAACAGGTACGACGGCAATGTGCTCAAGCCAGATCTCACCGCCCCGGGCGTCGATGTGCTGGCCGGCTACACGCCGGGCATGACGAAGGCCGAGCACGCGTCCATCATTGCCGGCACCATCGTGCCGCCAGCCAGCTGGCAGTTCTTGCAAGGCACCTCCATGTCCAGTCCCCATGTGGCCGGCCTGGCTGCCTTGCTGCGCCAGGAGCACCCCACCTGGTCTGCTGCCGCCATCAAGTCGGCGCTCATGACCACGGCAAGTGCAACGCATGCCGATATCCAGGAGCGCGACGCGCGCGGCATCCTGCCATTCGGCCAGGGCGCCGGCCACGTCGCACCCAACCTGGCATCCGATCCTGGCCTGGTGTACGACATCACGCCAGCCGAGTATCAGAAGTATGTCTGCGACATGGGAGTCGGTACAGGTTGCAAAGTGGTCGCCAACGCAGGCTTGGACCTGAACCTGCCGTCGATATCTGTGAGTAATGTGTATGTTCGGCAAACCGTCAAGCGCACGGTGAGCAATGTCGGCACTGCCGCGGCGACGTATGTCGCCAGCGCGTCGCTGAATGGCTACGACGTGCTCGTTGCACCGGCCAGCCTGAGCCTGCAGCCCGGCGAAAGCAAATCCTTCGACGTGACTCTGACACGCACCAGTGCACCAACCGATACCTGGCAGTTCGGCGCACTGGAGTGGACTGATGGCCAGCACAAAGTACGCAGCCCCCTGGTGGCCCGCTCGAAGTTACTGGAAGTGGCGCCCTTGATCAACTCGGACAAGCCGGCGGCTACTCGCCTGCTGGGTGTGACGAGCGCCATCAGCGGCCCCATGACGGCTGCGGTTGCCGGATTCAGCGAAGTTAAACGCACGCCCCTGACGCTCGCTCAAGGGGCTCAGGACAAGCTGAAGACTGTCGTCGATATTGTAGGGCAATGCAGCGCCAAAAGCGCGGGCACCTTGCTGGTGCCGTTTACCGTCGACGCGGGCACGGCCGCTGTGCGCTTTGAAACGTTTGACCGCGATACCGGTACCGGCTCTGGCAATAACGTCTACCTATTTATTCTGGACAGCAATGGCGTGCGCCACAGCTACAGTGGCAAGGCGGGCAGCAATCAAAACGTTACGATGAGCAATCCAGCCCCAGGCAACTACAACGTTTGCGTGGTTGGTAACATCATTGCCAATCGCATCTCCACCGACCTGTTTCTATCTCAGGCCATGGTCAAGCGCGGCGATGTGGGCGGCAACCTGAAGGCGGGAACACCGGGCCAGACTTACCCGGCCGGCAAGGCGACCGTGGGCCTGAGCTGGTCCGGACTCGACGCCGGCAAACGCTATCTGGGCGCTGTGCAATGGCTGGACAGCAAAGGTGTCGTGGCTGGCACCACCGTGCTGGCCGTCGACCCTAAAAATTCGCCCATCATCCCTTAAGCTCGCTGCACACTGCAGTGCCTGACCTTCATCGCGGCAATTTGGCATGAGCCCGGCGGCACGTCTTCAATGACGTGCCGCCGTTTTGCGTTTTATCCATTCTTTCGTTCAGCCGCCATTCCTGCTCTCTCCACACACAAGCGCTAGATCGAATCGCGCCACACAAACGCGAGGCATGCCCGCCCTGCCGCAGCGGCCTCTTCCGCCTGGAAGATCAAGGCTTGAATATTTCGCACCAGCGCGTCAGAAAGTAGTCCTGCGACGGGACCGCAGCACCTCCCTCGGCGCCACGGCTAGCAGCCGGGGTGACAGGTCCAGCGCTTGCACAAATGCGGACTTTCGCCAGCAGAATTTGAGCGAAGGCATTTTGAACGGCTCGCGAGTGTCTAGCAGACTCGTGGCGATTCAGGGCAATTGCGCTGCTGCACTTGCAACTGTTACTTGTGTTACTTGAAAAACCTCACCTACTATTTACTTAGGCCAGAGGAGGCAATTCCATTCAAGTTGGCTGCGAACTTCGATTACTGACTTATGACAACTCGTGATAAAAAAGCCACCAAAGGACAACGTTATGCCACGCCCAGAAGACCAAGCCGATTCGGATAGGAATGCAGCGCTTGTTCAGCGTTATCACGATGATGAAGCAACAGGCGATGTACATTTCGGCGCGGCGCGCTATCAACAAGCGAAGAATTTTTATCAATTAGCAATTAATGGCCGGACGGCGTCGACAGCTCTCGTGACAAGACTCGGCATCCCAAGGGATGCAGGTCATCAAAATGCCATCAATTTTTTGCAAACCAGAATTGCAAACTGCAATGCAAATTTAAATGTCCAACAGGCTGCCGCAGCAGCAGCGGCAGCTACTGCTGCTGCGGCAGCGGCGGCAGCGGCAGCAGCCGCGCCCCCACCACCACCGCGTGTTCCCCCTGCCTCTTGGGCAGCTCTGCTAGCCCGACGTTAAGACTGTTACCCCCTACTTTCTAAACACAGCCAGCTAACACAGCTTCCAAATCTGCCTCATACTTCCTGCCTTGCGACCAGTCCCGTGCGAGCGCCAGGATGATCTCGCCAGGAGTTTGCTGATCACGTCATTCGCGATATGAGCAAGCTGATACCAGACAAAGAAACTGGCAAACTGGAACCAGCATATGTACCAACGACGGTGAACAGGTCATTGGCCTGTGCAAAGAAGGGGTTACAGTTATGGAATAGCCAGCACCTGCTGGACGACTGTCCGTATTGCCTGGCTGCCCATAACGCCATCCAGCAGCGCAAGGTCGCGCGCAAGCGCCTCGGAGCGGCGCGCAGGGCAGTGACGATGATTGGAAAGTCGTCATGATTAAATCCGATATTTTTGGTGTTGGCACCCTGCATTTTCCGCCTATGGAATTGAATCAATCACTAGCTGAAGGCAGTATCACTACTCAAGTGCTCTCCTATTTTACTAAGAGAGGTGGCTGCTCCGCGGAGGATTTTAATAGCCCGTTGAACATCACTCATTATTTGCGGCACAGTTCTCTCCGAACTGGAAATACCAGTAAGTTGCTTGCTCACAAACAATATTTGAGATTGAAATTCGGCTATGAATTGAGCTTTACTTCTATCAAGAGCGAGCAAAGCTACAAGTTCATCAGCGCTCCAATACTCCTGCGCGGAGAGTTCATCGCCCAAGTTTTTCCATTTTTGCGGCATTCTCTGGATAAGGCCTTGCTCCGTTGGAATTCGAGCTTGATATTCTTCAAGTGTGTTACTGATTCTAAGCGCTGCAAGTGCGGTTTGAATCATAGGGAACTGCATTTTAGCTATGACAATTCTAGCGGTACTGAGGGCGTGCTCCCTCCTTCTGCGGTTTTCAGAGGTTGCCAGCCAAATCGTTCCTATCAAAGTGCCAATGGTGCCAATCGCGCCAATCCAATATGCCCACTCAGCAATGCCCATTTTGCACCAAGGTATGCCGTTGTATCCACCCAAGCCAATTGCGGCCGCGATAACCATGATCGCCCATTTGATATACCAAGCCATACTTTCTCCTATTTTAGTTGGCTGAATAGTAACATGTTAAGTATTGGCGGTGGGAAATGAAGCGCTCATCAATGAAGTCGGGAAAACCTTTGGCGCGCACACCATTCAAGCGCACCTCACCCTTGCCCAGCACCGGCATGCTCTCCGTACAGTCACACCAGCGCACGGCGCCGAAGCGCAAGGCCGGCATGAAGACGAAAGGCCCGCGCTCGACGCCGATCCGGCGCGCCGCGCGCGGTTAGAACTGCACGCTGCGCCTGGCCGTCTGCAACTTCGACCCCGACACCACCGTGCTTTGCCATTCGAACTTCTTGGCGGACGGGAAGGGCATGGGCCTGAAGACGCCAGACACGGCCGCGGCGTTCGGCTGCAGCGCCTGCCACGACGTGCTCGACGGTCGGCGCCCGCGCCCGGCTGATCTGTCGCTGGCCGGCCTGGAGGCTGCCTTTCGCGCGGCCGTCGTCACCACACACGAAATTTTACGGTCGATGGGCCTGCTCGATGCAGCGCCTACAGCCATTCATCCTACATTGAACACCCATGAGCGCCTTTAGCCCGCAAGAGCAAAAACACCTGAAAGAAGTCGAACACAGCGAATTCCTGCGAGCCAAGATCAAGCTGGCGCAGCGCAAGGGCTTCGACGTGCCGCTGACCGATCTGGTATTCCAAATTCGCCGGGAAGATATTGGCGTCGATACCATCAGACTTCCAGCAAGTCACACAAAAACGCTGAAAACGCGCGTGATCCCGATCATTCCCGCATTGCGGCCGTGGCTTAAACATTTCCCGCTCACAATCACGGTCGACGGGCTGAAGTCGTCATGGCGCAGGTCCAGGGTGAAAGCACGCATGGAGCATGTGAATTTTCACGACTTGCGCCATTCTTGCGCGAGCATCATGCTTGGCCTTGGTGTTGACCTTTATACAATCAGCAAAATTCTCGGACACAGCAACGTTCAAACGACGCAGCGATATGCCCACTTGCAGATCGATGCTCAACGGGCGGTACTTGATAAGCTCTCGGCATTGGTTCAGAAAAAGTAAATCACACCCAGAAATCACACCCATAAAAAAAGCCTTCTATTTGAATAGAAGGCTTTTATGTAACTACTTGATTTTATTACGAATTCTGGTGGGAAGTGCAAGTTTCGAACTTGCGACCCCTGCAGTGTGAATGCAGTGCTCTACCCCTGAGCTAACCTCCCGAAGCGAGGCGAATTATCGCATAGGTGTTGCGGCATCTGCAAGGGCTGGCGAGAGGAAATTTTCGCGCCCTGCTTTTTTTCAGACGGCCGCTGGCGGGGCCGTCACGGCGCTCCAGATGCACTGGCCTTTGGCGGCCTTGTCCAGGCCGGCGATGGTGGCTTCATGGGCGGCCAGTTCGTCGGCCGTAGCGCCCAGGAAGATGACTTCGGCCAACGGCACGATTTCCAGCGCGGCGCCGTCGGCGGCTACTTCCACTTCTTCTTCCATGCTCAGGCTGTTCTGGCCACGGGTCATGGCCAGGTAGACGTCGGCCAGCAATTCCGAGTCGAGCAGCGCGCCGTGCAGTTTGCGGTGGGCGTTCGAGACGCCGTAGCGGTCGCACAGGGCATCGAGCGAGTTGCGCTTGCCGGGGTGCATTTCCTTGGCCTGCACCAGGGTGTCGATCACGCCGTGCACTTGTTCATGCACGGGCGGCAGGTTCAGGCGCTTGAATTCCGCGTTGAGGAAGCCGATATCGAAGGGTGCGTTGTGGATGATCAGTTCGGCGCCGGCGATGTAGGCGCGGAATTCGTCGGCGATTTCAGCGAATTTCGGCTTGTCGCTGAGGAATTCGGTGGTCAGGCCGTGGACGGCCAGCGCGCCCTCTTCCGAATCGCGCTCCGGATTGATGTAGTGGTGAAAATTGTTCCCGGTCAGCATGCGGTTGTTCAGTTCAACCGCGCCGATTTCCAGGATGCGGTCGCCCGTGCGCGGGTTCAGGCCGGTGGTTTCAGTATCGAGAACAATTTGACGCATGGCAGATTCAGTCTTAAAAGCAAAAAGCGAAGGGCACAGTATAGCAAATCCGTGTGCTGTCATCGCACCCATGCATGTTCGAATGCCCGACAAAACCGTCGCGAGCGCAAGTGATTTGCGCTCGATAAGCACAACCGTACTCAGCTACTGTGAGCATCACAGGCCGCACAGCACGGCGCGCAGCAGCTTGGCTTGGGCGTTCTCAGGCGCGCACGGTTTCCACACCGAGGTTGGCCAGCGCATCGGCCCGCTCGTTGCCCGGATGACCATTGTGGCCGCGCACCCAGCGCCATTCCACTTCATGCACGGCCTGGGCCGCGTCGAGCGCCTGCCACAGATCGACGTTTTTCACGGGGGCCTTGGCCGCCGTTTTCCAGCCGCGCGCCTTCCAGCCGTGGATCCATTCACTGATCCCCTTTTGCACGTACTGGCTATCGGTATACATCACCACCTGGCAGGGACGTTTGAGCGCCGTCAAGGCTTCTATCACGGCCTTCAGTTCCATGCGGTTATTCGTCGTATTCAGTTCCCCGCCGTAAATCTCTTTCTTCGCACCATCGGCCACCATCAAAGCGCCCCAGCCGCCTGTGCCGGGATTGCCCTTGCATGCGCCATCAGCGTAAATCTCGACCTTCGTTTCAACCTTATCCATCTTGCTGTTCCCGCCTTTTATTCGTGACCGGTGCGCCTGCGGGCGCCGTCGCCGGTTTCTTGGTCCACGCCGGACCGATCAAACGCATCCCTTTGACACGCTTGATCGCCTGCACTATATACACTGCGCCCAGATATGGCCACCAGCGCGCGCCTGCCCGGTCCATGAAAGCGTGGCGGCGCAGCCATTTTTCTGTGCGGCAAGCGGGCGCGTAGCAGCCAAAATGGCTTTCACTCACGCCCATGTTCAGCAATTTTAACCAGTCTTTCATGCGCGGCATAGAGATCAGCTCGCCCGCCTGCGGCAAGTAGTGCCTGCCCGTCACCCTGCCCAGGCCCTGGCGCGCGCCCCACAGGCTGGCCGGATTGAAGCCGCAGACGATCACACGCCCTTCCGGGATCAGCACGCGCTCCACTTCGCGCAAGACCTGGTGCGGCTCGGCCGCAAATTCGAGCACGTGCGGCAGCACCACCAAGTCCAGGCTTTGCGAATCGAATGGCAGCTCGTCGAAGGCCGACACCAGGGTCAGGCGGCTATCCAGGGGCGGCCGCGACGGCAGGCGCGAATCGAGCAGCCATTTGTTGGGCATGCGGCTGGCAGCCAGCGCGTCCAGCTGGGGCAAGCCGATCTGCACGGCGTTAAAGCCGAAGATGTCGACCGTCAGGCTGTCGAGGCATTGCTGCTCCCACGCACGCACGTACAGACCGGCCGGCGTCTGCAGCCAGCCGTCAAGCGCTATAATGGATTTTTCGGATGCCGCATTGTCCATTCAGTTTTCTCTTTTACTCATGACCCACTCCCCTGAACATGCTTTATCGGTACTTGCCGTGCCTGCTTTTGCCGACAACTACCTGTGGCTGATCCATGATGGCAGCCGTGCCGCCGTGGTCGACCCCGGCGATGCCATGGCCATCCTCGACGCGCTCAAGGCGCATCAGCTGACCTTGTCTGCCATTTTACTCACGCATCACCACGCTGACCACACGGGTGGCGTGCCTGAATTGTTGCAGCATTTCGCCGTCCCCGTCTTCGGCCCGCGCAATGAGGCTATCACAGCGATCACGGAACCGCTTGCCGAAGGCGATGTCGCCTATGTGCCCGACCTGGGCTTGCAAATGACCGTCATTGATGTGCCTGGCCACACCAAGGGACATATCGCCTACGTACGGCAGCCTACGGAGCAAGGCGAGTCGCCCTGGCTATTCTCCGGCGACACCCTGTTTGCCGGTGGTTGCGGCCGCCTGTTCGAAGGCACGCCGGGCCAGATGGCCGACTCGCTGGGCAAGCTGGCAGCCCTGCCCGACGATACGCAGGTATTTTGCGCGCATGAGTACACCTTGTCCAATCTGCGCTTTGCCAATGCGGTCGAGCCGGGCAACCAGGCCTTGCAGGAACGCATCGCCGTCGATACGGAAAAACGCCAGCAGGGTATGTCGACCGTGCCGTCGACCATCGGCCTGGAAAAAGCCACCAATCCCTTCCTGCGCTACCGCGAACCGGCCATCCTGAACAGCCTGAAGGTGGAAGGCAAGCTTGCCACCGATGCCTCGCCCGTGGAAGCGTTTGCCGCCCTGCGCATGTGGAAGAACAATTTCTGACAAGGCTTGAGCAAAGCTGCTGCGCGTCAGCATAGGCAGCCTGCGATGTTCGCCGCAATACCAAAAATCCCGGCAACGCAAGCAGCGTCTGCCGGGATTTTTTTATAGCCCTATTTGATCAGGATCAGATTTCTTCATACAGCGGCAGGGTCAGGAATTCGGCGAACGATGCCGACGTCGACATTTCTTCGAAGATCTGGCCGGCGCGCACATAGGTCGGGCCATCGCCGCCTGGCGCATCGCGCTGCACCTTGGCCAGCTCTTCCGGAATCATGGCGCGCACCATCTCGGCCGTGACCTTGCGGCCATCTTCCAGCACGCCCTTGGTGGAACGAATCCACTGCCACACTTGCGAACGGCTGATCTCGGCCGTGGCCGCATCTTCCATCAGGTTGTGGATCGGTACGCAGCCATTGCCTGCCAGCCAGCTGCCCAGGTAGTGGATGCCGACGTTGATGTTGTAGCGCAAGCCCGCTTCCGTGATCGGCGCTTCCGGCTGGAAGTTCAGCAAGTCCGACGCTTTCACGTCGATGTCCGGACGCTGTTTGTCGATCTGGTTCGGCTTGTCACCGAGCACTTTGGTGAACTCGCCCATGGCCAGTTCCACCAGACCCGGATGGGCCACCCAGCCGCCGTCATAGCCATCGGTAGCATCGCGCGCCTTGTCGTTGCGCACGCCACCCATGGCGATGTCGTTCTTTTCCGGATCGTTCTTGATCGGGATCAAGGCTGCCATGCCGCCGATGGCGGGTGCGCCACGCTTGTGACAGGTTTTCAACAGCAGCAAGGCGTAGGCGCGCATGAACGGGGCCGTCATGGTGACCTTGGCGCGGTCGGCCAGGCAGAAATCCTTGTCCAGCTTGAATTTCTTGATGCACGAGAAGATGTAATCCCAGCGGCCCGCGTTCAGGCCCGAGCTGTGTTCTTTCAGTTCGTACAGGATTTCATCCATTTCAAACGCGGCCAGGATGGTTTCGATCAGCACAGTCGCCTTGATCGTGCCTTGTGGCAAACCCAACTCATTCTGTGTCATGACAAAGATGTCGTTCCACAGCCGCGCTTCCAGGTGCGATTCCATCTTCGGCAGGTAGAAGTACGGGCCGGCGCCGCGCGCCAGCTGTTCCTTGGCGTTATGGAACATGAACAGGGCGAAATCAAAGATGCCGCCGGAAATGCGCTTGCCGTCGACCAGCACATGCTTTTCATCGAGGTGCCAGCCGCGCGGACGCACGACGAGGGTGGCAATCTTGTCGTTCAGCTTGTACGACTTGCCATTTTGCTCCAGCGAAATCGTCTTGCGCACGGCATCGAACATATTTATCTGGCCAGTCAGCTGGTTATCCCAGTTTGGCGTGTTCGAGTCTTCAAAGTCCGTCATGTAGCTGTCGGCGCCGGAATTGAAGGCGTTGATCACCATCTTGCGCTCGACCGGGCCGGTAATTTCCACGCGGCGGCATTCCAGCGCTTTCGGGATCGGCGCGATCTTCCAGTCGCCATCGCGGATGTGTGCGGTTTCTGGCAGGAAATCAGGACGCTCGCCCGCGTCGAGGCGCTTGGCCCGCTCCACGCGCACGGCGAGCAATTCCTGGCGGCGCGGCTCGAAAGCGCGCGTCAGCTTGGCAATCAGATCCAATGCGGCCGGCGTCAAAATCTGTTCATAGCCGGGCTTGATTTCACCCGTGATTTGCATGCCTTCGGGAAGTGCGATGTGCGTCTGCGTCATGAAGTTCTCCGTTTTTAGTAAATATAAGCAAAAGTAATCTGGTGATCAAAGTATATGCGCAACGATGGCGGCATCACGCCGGGCGAGGACAAAAAACACTCTGCCTGGCGCTACGTTTGCTCTATAGTATTGCACTATAAAGCATGGAAACGAGACTAATAATCACTTCATCTATGCGTTTTTATCACAAGTGAGTGCGTAACGGGAGCATGCCATGGGTCAGTTCAGACAAATATCCACCTTCGTCGAAGTGGTTGCCAAGGGCAGCCTCTCGGCCGCCGCGCGCGCCGAGGGCATCGCGCCAGCCATGATCGGCCGCCGCCTCGACGCGCTGGAGCAGCGCCTCGGCGTGAAATTGCTGCAGCGCACGACACGCAAGCTGGCCCTGACAAATGAAGGCACCGCCTTCCTGGAAGATTGCCAGCGCATCTTGGGGGAACTGGAAGAAGCGGAATCGGCAGTGGCCGAACGCAGCGTGAAGGCCAGCGGCCATTTGCTCATTTCCGCGCCGGCCGGCTTCGGCCGCCAGCACGTGGCACCATTGATCCCCTCTTTTGTCGCCGAGCACCGCGACGTGACGGTGTCGCTGAACCTGAACGACCGCCTGGTCGACCTGATCGGCGAAGGCATCGACGTGGCCATCCGCATCGCCAGCCTGTCCGATTCCTCGCTGGTGAGCACAAAACTGGCGGACAACCAACGCGTGCTGGTCGGTTCGCCAGCCTACCTGAAACGCGCGGGCACGCCGCGCATCCCGGCCGACCTGGCGAAGCATAATTGCCTGGCGATCAGCAGCGAAGGCAGCCAACGGGGCTGGACCTTCCGTGAAAACGGCAAAAACGTGACCCTGAAAGTAACGGGCAACATGGTCTGCAACGATGGCGAAGTGCTGCACGACTGGGCATTGGCCGGCAAGGGCCTGGCCTGGCGTTCGATGTGGGAAGTGGGCGCCGAGATCGCATCGGGCCAGCTGGTGACCGTGCTGGACCAGTTTGCGGCACCCGGCAATGACATTTACGCCGTGTTCGCCCAGCGCCGGCATTTGCCACTGCGCATACGGGCATTTGTGGATTTTTTACGGCACAGCTATGCGCAAGCTGATTACTGGCGCGAACGGGCGATCTGAAGGCACCGGACCAAACCTGCCGCGCGTCGGCACAGGCGGCCTGCGATGCGCACCGGCTCGGTGCCCGTGGCACCGAGTACGCTTGCGCCTCTCGGCCACCTCCGCCTTCCGCTCGCGACGGTTTTGTCCGGCGTCGCGACGTCAGCGACCGAAACCATACCGGCGCGGTGGCATAGGTAGGCGCAGGTCGGCGTAGGTCGGCTTGGCGCAGCGTAAGCCGACACCAGCCCGACCATCCTGCAAACACCTGCATGTCGGCTTACGCGCAAGCGCTAAGCCGACCTACGGTAAGAGCGGCGATGCCACTTCGCTCGAGACAGGCGCCGGCGAAAAATCAGGCGCGGGTTGAGGTGGATTTGCGTAGGTCGGCGTAGGTCGGCTTAGCGCGGCGTAAGCCGACACCAGCCCGCACAACCTGCAAACACCTGCGTGTCGGCTTACGCGCAAGCGCCAAGCGGACCTACGATGAGCGCGGCGAAGCCACATCGCGGAGGCAAAGCCCGCCAGAAATGGCCGCGTGCGGGGAAAAGGCCCGCGGAACAGCGTGCAAACCCCAGCTTCACGAAAATCCAGGCGAAAAAAAATCCCCGGAGACCGAGGATTTCTTTATTTCGTTTGATCCAGCGTATTAGATTGGCTGAATGTTCGAAGCTTGCTTGCCTTTAGGGCCAGCGGTCACTTCAAAAGAAACGCGTTGGTTCTCTTGCAGGGACTTGAAGCCGTTCGACTGGATAGCCGAGAAGTGAGCGAACAGATCTTCGCCGCCTTCGTCAGGGGTAATAAAGCCGAAACCCTTCGAATCATTGAACCATTTTACGATGCCAGTTGCCATTACAATTTCCTATTTCAGTTAAGTTGGGCTTGCGCCCGTTATATCGTTTGAAGCAAGAAAGAAATGACAGACAAACTGCACTACTACCTCGAATCCAACGATGCCCAATTATACCAACAAAACTGAGAAAAACCATTCTTTCGCAAAATAAACTTGCGAACACTACTTTAATAGCCAAATCCCGGTCTTGCTGCGCCCTGTACCAGCGGCATGGACACACTATATCCTAATCTGCGACGCAAGGGCTTTGCGTTGCATCAAATGAATCATTGCAACCACACCACCTATGATGCGGTCGCTCAGGCGCTGAAATGGGTGGCGGCCGCATCGCGCTCCGCCCAGCGCAACAGCGCCCCCACCTGTACGTTCACGGCCGGCCAGTCGGCCAGCGCCTGTCCTGGCTCATTGAGCAGGGTGCGCACCAGCTGCTCGATGCGCCGGCATTCCTGGCCCAGCGCGGCGAAGCCGAAGGTGGCGGCCGAGCCGGCCACCGCGTGCAGCGCCCGGTGCAGGTCCGTCAACGGCTCCAGGCGCGGCCCTTCCGCATCGCAGCGGGCGCGTGCCTGCGCGATCGCCTGCAGCAGGGCTGGCACGCCAGCAGCATATTTGTCGTTCAAGGCGCGCAAACGGGCGCGGAAATCCGGATCGATCAAGGTTGCCATCGCAATACTCGCCTGAAAGTCGCTTACTTGGTGCCGAAGATGCGGTCGCCGGCATCGCCCAGGCCAGGCACGATGTAGGCGTGGTCGTCCAGGTGCGAATCGAGCGAGGCGCAGAACATCTTGACGTTCGGATGCGCGTTCTGGAACACGGTCACGCCTTCCGGCGCGGCCACCAGGGCCAGGAAGATGATCTGCTCGTCCGTGACGCCGCGTTTTTTCAGCACGTCGACGGCGTACACGGCCGAATTGCCGGTCGCCACCATCGGGTCGCACAGGATGAAGGTGCGCTCGTTCAGGTCCGGCAGGCGCACCAGGTATTCCACCGGCATGTGGGTGGCCGGGTCGCGGTAGACGCCGATATGGCCCACGCGCGCCGATGGCACCAGGTTCAGCAAGCCGTCGCTCATGCCGATGCCGGCACGCAGGATGGGCACGATGGCCAGTTTCTTGCCGGCGATGACGGGCGCATCGATGGTCACCAGCGGGGTCTTGATTTCACGCGTGGTCAGCGGCAGGTCGCGCGTGATCTCGTAACCCATCAGCAAGGTGATTTCCTTGAGCAATTCACGGAAGGTGCGCGTGGACGTGTCGTGCTCGCGCATGTGGCTCAGTTTGTGCTGGATCAAAGGATGATCGGTAATGAACAAATTCGGGAAGCGTGGGTCTTGTTTCATGTTGTTTTTCTTTCTCTACTCTCTGGCGCGGCGACATGCCTGCATCGCAAGCGCGCTGTGTGTCGATAAAATCATGGATTGCAGCATTATCCCAGCCCGCAGCCCGGCTGTGGCCGGAATTTACGAAATAATTGCATGGATGCACCGTTGCAAGCTCCCGCGCAAACTCAATACTCACGCAGCGCACGCGCCAGGATGGCCGGGCAATCAATGCCGGCCGGCAAGCGGCCATACGCGCCGCCCGGCGCTTGTACCAGGCGCGACTGCAGGAACGCTTGCGCGACAAACGGCGGTGCATGGCGCAGCAGCAAGCCGGCCTGCACGGCCAGCACGATGCGCTCGGCCAATTGCCGCGCACCGAACTCATCGCCTTGCGGCCCGTCCAGGTCGGCCAGCAGGCGCGCGCGGTAGTCGGCAAAGGCGGCGTGTTCATCGCCAGCCAGCACCAGCTCGGCCGCCAGGGCCTCGCGCGCGGCCGGCGTCTTGCCGAAAGCACGCAAGACATCCAGGCACATCACATTGCCCGACCCTTCCCATATGGAGTTGACGGGCAGCTCGCGATACAGGCGCGCCAGCGGCGCCTCTTCCACGTAGCCCGTGCCACCCAGCACTTCCATCGCCTCCGCGCCAAAGCCGGGACCGCGCTTGCAGATCCAGTATTTGCCGGCTGGCGTGAGCACGCGTGCCAGCATGGCTTGCTGCGGGTCATCCTTTTCATCGAAGCAGCGGGCCAGGCGCAAGGCAAAGGCCGTGGCCGCTTCCGACTCCAGCGCCAGGTCGGCCAGCACGTTGCGCATCAGCGGCTGC
The DNA here is from genome assembly GCF_002878455.1 of Janthinobacterium sp. AD80. Taxonomy (GTDB): domain Bacteria; phylum Pseudomonadota; class Gammaproteobacteria; order Burkholderiales; family Burkholderiaceae_D; genus Janthinobacterium. Next base: position 660 of record NZ_NRDQ01000063.1, on the reverse strand, counting down.
TCCACCAGCGGCTTGCCGAACACGGCCCGCTGGCGCGCGTGGTGCAGCGCCTGCGTCAGGGCCGCGCGCATGATGCCCGCGCTGCCCAGCACGCAATCGAGGCGCGTGTGGCTGGCCATTTCCAGGATGGTGGGAATGCCGCGCCCCGCCTGCCCGACCAGCCAGCCATAGGCGTTGACGAATTCCACCTCCGACGAGGCGTTCGAGCGGTTGCCCAGCTTGTCTTTCAGGCGTTGCACGCGGATGGCGTTGCGGCTGCCGTCCGGCAGGAAACGCGGCAGGAAGAAACACGACAAGCCCTCTTCTTCCGCCTGCGCCAGGATCAGGTGGGCATCGCTTTGCGGCGCCGAAAAAAACCATTTGTGGCCGACGATGCGCCAGGCGCCGTCCGCCTGCCCGCCGAACAGCGCTTGCGCCTCGGATGGCGGCACCCGGGTGGCGCACGTGGTATTGCCGCGCACGTCGGAGCCGCCCTGCTTTTCCGTCATGCCCATGCCGACCAGGGCGCCACGCTTCTGCTCCACCGGCAGGGAGCGGGGATCGTAGTCGCGCGAAAGGATTTTCGGCAGCCAGCGCGCGGCGATCTGCGGCAAGCCGCTGGCCTGGCGCAGCGCGGGGACGGAGGCATACGTCATCGTCACCGGGCATTGCGCGCCGTTT
>NZ_NRDQ01000062.1 GCF_002878455.1 Janthinobacterium sp. AD80 | reverse complement strand
GCCGGGCGCGCCGGGCGGCAGGGGCAGTTGTGCCGGTGCCGCTGCCGCCGCAGGCGCTGCCGTGATTGCCGCCGCAGGGGCGGCAGGTGCTGTATTGAAGTTCATGATCATGCTTGATTCCCGTCCGAGTCGAATTCGCCGAGCGCGGCGTAGGCGACCCAACCTTCCTTATTTGCCTGTAATGCACCCAGGTGCAAACCCAGGCGTTCTTTTTCCTCAGAGCAAATTTTAACCGCTTGCGCGTGAATTTTGCGCAATTGCAACAATTCTGTTTGTTCCAGCGCATTCCAGGCGCCGCGTTCGGCCAGCAAGGGAATGTTCTTCGCCAGGCTGGCCGTGAGTTTTTCCAGCGCTTCCCAGTCCGAGCGCGCCACGGCGGCGCCCAGTTGACGGTTCAGCTGCTGCAGCGCGGGGCGCCTAGGCATTGTTTGCCTGGACACCCACCCAGCCGCGCTTGATGGTGGTCATCAAGGTCGTCACTTCATCGATCAGGCTCGGATCAAGCTTGATGCCGGCCGTATACAGGCGCGCCACGCAGTAGTCGTACAGGCGCGCCAGGTTGACCACCACCTCGCCGCCATTGTCGAAATCGAGCGAGCTCGACAAACCGTTGATGATCTGCGTGCATTTATCCAGGCTGATCGCCTTCTGTTCGTAGCGCTTGCCCACGATATGCCCGCGCGCGCGCGCCAGTTCTTCCAGCAGGCCATCCGTCAGGACCAGCACCAGTTCCACGGGCGAGGCGCGCGAGGTCTGGGCATCCAGGTTGACTGCATGATAGTTGCCGTAAGCTTCATTGTTTAACATGTCTATTTCTCACTGTCTAAACTTGCGGCGGCGCGGCAGGCACGCTCGCCTTAGGATTTGTCGTTGCCAAACATGGCGTCGAACATGTCGACGTTCTTGTTCATCTGTTCCTGCAGGATCTGCAGGCGCGTAAATTGGTCGAGGTAGCGCTTGTACGAGTTGTCATACTGCGTATTCAGGCGGTCCATGCTCTTGTTCAGGTTTTTCTGCAGGGTATCGGTCGCTTCCAGGCGCTGCTTGATCTGGCCCTTGGTGATGTTGCTCCACTGGCCCAGGACCTTGTCCAGGCCTCCCAGCACACCGGCCGGCGCGGACAGGCTGTTGTTGCCGAACAGCTGGTCCAGGCCCGTCGGGTTGGTGGCCAGCTTGGCCGTCAGCTTGGCGCTGTTCAGGCTGATCGAGCCATCGCGCTGTGCCGTGATGCCGTACGACACCAGCGAATCGCCGCCGATGCTCAGGCGCAGGGCATTGCCCATGCTGGTGCGCAGCGCGTTCAGGCCCGAATCGTGGGCGAAGATGCCGGCGGCCACATCCTTGGCCGGATCGCCGGGGCTGGCCAGGCCGTCCAGCAGGCTTTTCAGCTTGTTGTAGGCGTCGACGAAGGTTTGCACGTTGGCGATGGTGCCGGCGCTGTCGGTGGCCACGGTCAGCGTGACGGGTGATTCGGCCGCCGACATGGCGCGCGTGAAGGTCACTTTCACGTCCTGGATGTTGGTGAAGGTGTTCGACGCTTGCGTGATGGCCGTGCCACCCGGTTTGCCGCCCAGCCAGACGATGGCGTCGTCGGCCTTCACCACTTCCTTGATGTTGGCCGGTGCGATCAGCGCGCCTTTCAGCGCGACGTTGGTGACGCCGCTGGCGTCGAGCGTGGCGGCGTTGGCGACACCCGTCACATTCGAGGTCAGGACCATTTGCGCGGTGCCGTTGATGGTCACGATGGAGGCGGTGACACGGCCGTTGTTCTTGCTGTTGCTATTGATGGCAGCGGCGATTTCCTGCGGCGTCAGGCTGGCGTTGCCATCCTTGTTGGCGGCCGCCAGGTCGATGTCGAGGGTGTTGTCGCCCACGCCATCGCCGATCTTCACTTTCAGCACGCCCGTGCCGTCAGCCGGGTCGACCGGCGTTATGCCGCCATACGACACCTGGCTGGCCGTGGCCAGTTTTTCGACGAAGAAGGTGTACGTGCCGGGCGCGGCATTCACGCCGGCGGTGGCCGAACCGAAGCCCGCGGCCGGGAAGGTGGCCGACTGGCTCAGCACCGATTTGCTGCTGGTCATCGACGACATCGCCAGCTGGAAAGTCGAAATGGCCGACTTCAGGTTGTTCAGCGCCGTGCTGGTGTTGTTGGCCAGCGTATTTTTCGCCGTCAATGCTGCCTGCTGCGCCGCAATTTCCTTGGTGGCCAGATTTTTTGCGGTGGTGATCGGGTCGTAGACCGGTGAAGTAATTACGCTTGCCATGCCAGACTCCTGAATAAAGGGATATACCGGTACAAGGCGACCCCCATTCCCGTTTTGTGAAGTTTTCCTGAAAGAAACTTACACAAGTTTCATTTTACCTGCCCGCGGAACCAGAATTGCGTTGCCAGCTCGTCCTGGCGCTTGGCATCGGTACGTTGTTGCTCATTTGCAACACGCTTCTGTTTTTGCGTCAGCACCTGGTCCAGCACTTCGCGTTTGGCCCACGCCGTGTTCAGGGCCCGCTGCGAAATGGCCATGGTGGCTTCATGCAAGTGCAAGTCGGTACGGTGCTGGTCGGCCATCTGCATGACGGCCTGCTTGAAGTCGCCGCAATTGACGGACAGGGCCAGGGGCAGGGCGCCGCTGGGGCCGCTATCCGTGTACAGGCCCGTCAGGCGCTCCAGGTTTTTCTGGTAGCGCTCGCGCACGGCCGTCTGCGCCGCCATTTCGCCTTGCAGGCGTTCCACCTCGGTGCTGCGCAGGCCGACCAGGGTGGTCAGGTTGCGTATCGTATGCGCGTCGCTCACAAATGCTCCTAGGCCATGATCTGTTCAAGTTGTTCGATGCAAGGCGCCATCGGCGCCTCTTCCTTGGTGCCCTGGCACAGGAATGCCTCGATCGGTCCGTGCAGTTGCACGGCGCGGTCGGTGATGGGGTCGGCGCCGGGCACGTAGGCGCCCAGGGGGATCAGGTCGCGCACGCGCGCATGGCGCGCCATCGACGCTTTCAGCGCGCGCGCCGCCAGCATGTGTCCTGGCGTGATCACCTGCGCCATGCAGCGGCTGATCGAGGCGGCGATGTCGATGGCGGGGTAGTGGCCCCGTTCGGCCAGTTCGCGCGTGAGCACGATGTGGCCGTCGAGAATCGCGCGCGCCGTGTCGACGACAGGGTCTTGCTGGTCATCGCCTTCGGCCAGCACCGTGTAGATGGCGCTCATGCTGCCCTCGGCGTGGGCGCCATTGCCGGCGCTCTCGACCAGTTGCGGCAGATTCGAGAAGACGGACGGCGGATAGCCGCGCGTGGCCGGCGGCTCGCCCAGGGCCAGCGCCACTTCGCGCAAGGCCATGGCGTAGCGCGTCAGCGAGTCGACCAGCAGCAGCACGTGCTTGCCCTGGTCGCGGAAATGCGCGGCGATGGAATGGCACAGTTCGGTGGCCATGATGCGCATCAGCGGCGACTCGTCGGCTGGCGCGATCACCAGCACGGCCTTTTTCAAGCCTTCGGCGCCCAGCGACTTTTCGACGAATTCGCGCACTTCGCGGCCCCGTTCGCCGATCAGGCCGACGACGACCACATCGGCCACCGTCTGGCGCGTGATCAGGCCCAGCAGCACGCTCTTGCCGACGCCGGAACCGGCCATCAGGCCCACGCGCTGCCCCTTGCCCAGGGTCAGCATGCTGTTGATGGCGCGTACGCCCACGTCCAGCGGCTCGGCTACCGGTTGTTTCTTGAGGGGATTGACCTTCGGTGGCGTCACTTCCAGGATGTGTTCGCCACCGAGGCGGCCCAGGTCGTCGATCGGCTCGCCCAGGCCATTGACCATGCGGCCCAGCCACGACGGGCCGATCTGCAGGCTGGCCTTGTCGGGCAGGGGCAGCACGCGCGCGCCCGTGGTCAGGCCCGTGGCTTTCTTGAAGGGCATCAGGTAGGACAGTTTTTCGCGGAAACCGACGACTTGCGCGTCCAGCCATTCGCCATTCACAGTTTCAATCTGACAACGCTGGCCCGTGTGCAGGCGGCAGCCGGCGCTTTCCAGCAGCAAGCCGGAAGCGCCGACCAGGCGGCCGGTGGGTGTCGCGACCGGAATATCGCCGATCTCGAAACTGCGCAGCGTGTCGGCGATCATGCAGGCGCGCCCTGGTCGGCGTGTTCGGCGGCCAGCGCCAGGTGGCTGCTGACTTGTTCCATGCAGGCCGACAGGCGCTGATGGCAGCCGGCGTCGACTTCATTGTCGCCCGCCTTGATGCGGCATTCACCCGCGTCGAGGCGGGCGTCGGCGATCAGGTTCCAGCGCTTGGCGCGCTTCGGATCGAGTTCGCTGATGCGTTTCAATTCTTCCGGATTGAGGAAGACGTCGATTTCCTCGCGCGTCGGCGGCATCGAAGCCAGGGTCTCGTCGACCAGGGCCAGCAATTGCACGGGCTGCAGCGCCAGTTCGGCGCGGATCACCTGGCGCGCCACCTTGGCCACCAGGTCGACCACTTCCTTGCGCTGCGCTGCGCGGTAGTCGGCGCGCACTTTTTTCAGGTCGCGCAGGATCGCATCGACAGGGCGCGCCAGGCGGTCCAGCGCCACCAGGGTTTCATTGCGGCCTTCTTCGCGGCCATGCGCGATGCCATCGCTGCGTCCGGCGTCGTAGCCGTCCTGCTGGCCTTGCACCAGGCCCACTTCATAGCCGTCGCGCTGGCCCTGCTCGAAGCCTTCCGAGACGGACGCCTGCCATTGGCCATCCGTGTCTTCGCTGGCGGCACGCTGGCCGGCGGCGATGAATTGCGACAGCGGCGGAAAACGGTATGAGCGGAAGTGCTTCATTCGATCACCGCTTCGGCAAACAGTTGCACTTCGATCTCGCCCGCATCGGCGAGGCCCTTGACGGTGGCCATGATTTCCTGGCGCGTCTGTTCGATGCGCGACAGCGGCACGGGGCCGGAACGGCGCATCATGTCTTCGAAGCTCTGGGCCTGGCGGCGCGGCATGGTTTTCAGCACGGCATCGCGGATCGACGGTTCCGCGCCCTTCAGGGCGATGGCCCACTGTTCCATCGGCACGTCTTCCAGGATGCGCGTGAGCGTGACATCGCTCTGCGTGGCGAGGATCAGGAAGTCGTACATGCTCAGTTCGATTTCCGACACCACTTCCGGATCGTGGGCGCGCAGCAGTTCGACCAGCGCGGCGCGGTTGCCCGGCATGCGGTTGAGGATCTCGGCGGCCTGGCGGATGCCTTCCACGCTGGTGCTTTGCGTGTCGAGCGTGCCCAGGCAGCGGCCCACCAGTTCATCAAGCTCGACCAGCAGGTCGCGGTCGATTTCGTCCAGGCGCGCCAGGTTCAGCAAGACCAGGTCGCGGCCTTCGACGGGCAGGGCGTCGAGGATCTGGCCGGCCAGCGCGGGCGGCAAAAAGGCCAGGAAGACGGCTTGCATCTGCACGTGTTCGTTGACGATGTATTCGGCCAGCCATTTTGGCGAAGCCCACTGCAGGCGCGCCATTTTCGGACGGATGGCATCGCCGTAAATGTTGTTCAGCACGCTATTTGCGATATCGCTGCCCAGCGCCATGTCCAGCGAGCGCTTCAGGTAGCTGCGCGAAGCGCCGTGCACGCCGCTTTGCTGGCGGTAGTCGTCGAAGAAGGTTTGCATGGCCGTTTTCACGGCTTCGACCTTGATGCCGCTCATGCGCGACATCACTTGCGTGACTTCCAGCAACTCTTCGCGCGACAGGCAGCGCAGCACATTGGCCGCCTGCTCTTCGCCTATGCTCAGCAGCACAATGGCGGCCTGCTCCACGGGGTTCAGGCTGACGCTCTCGATGTCTGCGTCGTCAGGGAAATTATTGTTGTTGAGTTCGGCCATTTTTCTGCATCCATTGTTTGACGACTTCGGCGACACGCTCGGGTTCTTTTTCTGCCAGCACTTTCAGGTGGTCGACCATCACGTCGACGGCCGAGCCAGGTGGTGGCAGGTCGTAATTTTCCAGCAGCGGCACGACCGGCATGCTGGCGCCCGTGGCGGCGGCTGCGCCTTCCAGGGCCGGCAAGCCATTCACGCCCAGCGCCGGCGCGCCGGCGGCGGTGACGCCATTTGCCGCTGCCGTGCTGCCGCCGGCCAGGGCCATGGCGGGATCGATCTGCTTGAGCGTTGGCGGCGCCAGGCGCGCCGTCAGCAGGCGCATCAGGGGGCGCAGGATCAGGAAGTAGCCGAGCACGGCACCCAGCGCATACAGCAGCCAGCTGCTGAAATCAACGACGGTGTCGCGCTCTTCCCACCATTGCGCCACAGGCGGCTTGGCGGGGAAGGGCAGGGCCGTCAGGCTCAGGCTGTCGCCGCGCTGGGCGTTGATGCCCAGGCCGCTATTGAGCATTTTTTCAATATTGCCCAGTTCGGCAGGAGTCCAGCCGGTTTTCGGATTCGGTGCGGCGGCGCTGTTGAGGACGACGGCGACGCTGAGTTTTTCCAGGCGGCCGCGGCTGCGCTTGATCTGCGTGATGCTGCGGTCATAGGCGTACTGGCGCGTGGTGGCGTTCTTGCGGGCCGTGCCATCGTCCGATGGCTTCGGTGCGCCATCGGCAGGCGCGGCGCCGGCGGCGTCGGCCGGTGCGGGCACGGCGGCGGCGGGCGGACGGTTCGACAGGCTGCCGGGAATGCCGGCCACGGTGCGGTTGCGTTCCTGCTCTTCACGCATGGCTTCGCTCGTCACTTTCGGGGCTTCGCCGTATTTTTCCAGCGTTTCGTCGACGCGGTCGTTGTTCACGGCGGCCGTCACGCTGAGCTTGAAGTTGTCTTCGCCGATGACCGGACCCAGCAGGCCCATGACATTGTGGCGGATCTCATCCTGGAAGCGCTTGGCGCCTTCGTTGCCGGCCGCCGAGGCGTCGAAGCCATCCGTCAGGTCGACATGCGCGGACAGCAGGTTGCCGCCCTGGTCGACCAGGCTCACGCGCGTTGGCGCCAGGCTGGCCACGCTGCCGGCCACCATGTTGATGACGGCGGCGATCTGTTCCGGCGCCAGGGTGCGGCCCGGCTTCAGGGCCACGACCACCGAGGCCGAGGATTTGTCGCCATCGCTGGCAACAAACGAAGTCGACTTGGCAATCGACAAATGGACGCGGGCCGAAGCGATCGCGTCCATCGTCATGATGCTTTGCGCCAGCTCGCCTTCCAGGCCGCGGCGGAAGCGCACGTCCTGCACGAACTGGGACACGCCCAGCGGATCGTTCTTGTCCATCAGCTCCAGGCCGGCCGGCAGCTGCGCCGTCACGCCTTTCGAGGCCAGCAGCATGCGCACCTTGCCCAGCATGGCGTCGGGCACCAGCACCTGGCCGCTGTCAGGATGCAGGCGGTAGGGGATGTGTTCGGCGTCCAGGGTTGCCATCATGTCCGTCACGGCCACTTTTTCGCGCGCGCCGAAGACGGGCTTGTAGTTGGCCTGGTCGCGCCAGAAATACATGGTGACCATGGCGGTGATGCCGATGGCCAGCACGACGATGGGAACCAGGTTTTTCAGCAGGGCGGGCGGGATGGCGGGCTGGGCGCCAAGGCGCCAGCGCGCAAATGCGGACTTCATGGTGGTAATCACTTGGGGTAACTTTCGCTGGGAGGCTGGGCGTGGATCTGGGCGTAGGGCTTACAAAGGCAGTTTGATCAGTTCGTCGACGGCGCCCATGACCTTATTGCGCACTTGCATCAACATGGAGAAGGACAGGCTGGCTTCCTGGCTGGCCAGCATGGCGCCGACCAGGTCGTCGCTCTTGCCGCTGTCGACGTCGCTCATTTTCTGCGCGGCCAGGCGGTCGTCGCTGTTGACCTTGCCGACGGCGTCTTTTATGCTTTGCGCAAACGAGAAGCCGGATTGTTCCGGTGCGCCGAATTGGGCGGCCGGCATGATGCTGGCGCCCAGGGCGCGCGCGTCGTTGCTCAGTGCTGCCAGATCGGCCTTGATCAGACCTGCGAGTTCGTTGCTCATCTTGCCCTCTACTTTCAATATGCGGTGACGTATCAATCAGAAATACTGGTGTTGCCATGCCGGCGCGGCAGCATCGTAATGCCCGCGCCCCGGCCCGATTCCCAGGGCCCATCAGTTTTATCAGTTGCCACACCATCCGCTGCAAGCAGACTTAAACAAACCCAGCAAATCACGCTTCGATTTACACGGCCATGACAACCAATATATAGCTGATAAAAGTTTCTAGTGGCGGCAATATGAGGGACTGGACACTGCCATAAAAACCGGAATCAGGTAAGCGGAATGGCGCACTGCAAATCTGAATTTTGTCGCTATAAGCTTACCTCGCGGCAACTATAAAGTAAAGAGAGGAATGGCTCAAGGAATATTGATACATGGCAATATTTAGGTTTTTCATGTATTGTTCAGCACCGTAGTCATCTAGCATGCGATACGATGCGCAATCGTTTGCTTGCGTACCTGTCGGCAAGATCAAGATGATGCTGTATTTAATTTCGGGCGATCCGTATAATTTGTTCTGCCACCGCAATACGACATGACTCACATGATAACCACTAAGACAGATCAAACTGTGCGCCATCAAGTCCTCGATTCCTGTCTGCTCGGACGTCCCGTCCACCTGCTGCATGTGTTCGGCGCGCAGCTGCGCGACGACCTGGCCGTGGCCTTGCGTCAACCGATGAGCCGGCGCTACTGGGGTAACTTTCAGGTCGATGCCGTCACCTTGTCGCGCGTCGAGAACGAAGATAGCGTGAACCGCTGGCTGAGCTTTTCCACGCCCGCCGGGCAGAGCGGATTCGCCCTCGAGCGCCAGATACTTTTAAGCGTACTGAACTATCGCTATGGTAGTGCGGGCGCCAAGGGCGTCCTGCCGGATCCGGCGCAAGTGCGCGTGACGGCAACGGAAGAACGCCTCGCTGTGGTGCTGGGACAACAGTTGGTTAACAGTTTGTTCACGCGCATCCACAAAAACCTGCAAACCCTGGGCAAGACCAGTGCCATCGACACGGCTGCCGAGGTGGCCGTGCAGTCCGGCGTGCACCCGGCGCGCGGCAGCTGGATCGTCACGGTCGCGCTGAGCGACGTCGAGGCTGGCCAGAGCGGCAACTTCTGGTTCTCGCTGGACAAGCGCCTGATGGCCGATGTGCTGCGCGGCCTGCTGCCCGAACGGGCGCAAGCCAAGAAAGCCCTGCGCGGCAGCGTGCGCCCGCTGGCCTCGCGCCTGCAGGTCACTCTGGAAGGCCGCCTGGTCAGCAAGCAAGTCCAGCTCGGTGCCCTGTTCGACTTGCGCGTGGGCGACGTGATTCCCGTCAGCCTGAGCCGCACCGACGTCATGCTCGACGATTCCCGTTTATTTACAGCAGCCGTTTCCGAACACAAGGGCAAGCTCTGTTTAACCTCATTTGAAGATGTCGAATAATATGAATATGACCGATACCAACCAGAGCGAAACCCTGCTGGAAGACCTGGGCGACGATATGATCATCGACCAGGGCGACGTTGCCGACGTCTCCAGCACCCGCGCGCGCCGCGATATTCCGCAAATGATGCGCAAGATCCCCGTCACCCTGACCCTGGAAGTGGGCTCGGCCCGCATTTCGCTGGAAGAGTTGATGGCCATCGGCCCGGAAAGCGTGATCGAACTCGACATGCTGGCCGGCGAACCGCTGGTGATCAAGGTCAACGGCACCCCGATCGGCCGCGCCGAAGTAGTGGTGGCTGGCGAGAATTACGGCTTGAAGGTCATCGACCTCGACGGCCTCAATCTCGACCTGATGACAGCATGAAGCTGGCGGTACCCGGTGTAGGCCGGCGTCGCGGCACGCTGGCCGCCGCGCTGGCCGTTCCAGTTCTGATGCTGTGCTGCAGCGCCGCCGGCGCGCAGGATTTGCTGTCCGGCGTGGTGCCGGGCGCGAAGACCGACCTGTCGGTCAAGATGCAGATCCTCGTCGTCATGACCCTGCTCGGGCTGCTGCCCGTGATGGTCATGATGATGACCAGCTTTACCCGTTTCGTCATCGTGCTGTCGCTGCTGCGCCAGGCCCTGGGCCTGCAGCAGGGCTTGCCAAACCGTATCGTCACCGGCATCGCCCTCATCCTGACCCTGCTGGTCATGCGTCCCATCGGCGACCAGGTGTGGAAGGAGGCGTTCGTGCCCTATGACCGCGACCAGATCGGCATGCAGGAAGCGCTGAAGATCGCCGAAGTGCCGATTTCGCGCTTCATGCTGGCGCAGACCAGCAAGGCGGCGCTGGCGCAGATCGCCCACCTGGCCGGCGAACCGACCACCACGCGCCCGCAAGACCACAGTTTTACCGTCAAGCTGGCGGCGTTCGTGTTGTCCGAACTCAAGACGGCGTTCCAGATCGGCTGCATGCTGTTCATACCGTTTCTCATCATCGATCTGGTGGTGGCGTCCGTGCTGATGGCCATGGGCATGATGATGCTCTCGCCGCTGGTCATTTCCTTGCCGTTCAAGCTGCTGCTGTTCGTGCTCGTCGACGGCTGGACCCTGACCGTCAACACCCTAGTAACCAGCATACAGGGCTACTGACCGATGTTTACCCCTGAAGTCGCCGTCGACCTGATCATCGAAGCGCTGCATATCGTCATGCTGCTGGTGGTGATCCTGGTCGTGCCGGGCCTGCTCATGGGCCTGGTGGTGGCGCTGGTGCAGGCCGCCACGCAGATCAATGAGCAGACGCTGAGCTTCCTGCCGCGTTTGCTGGTCACCTTGCTGGCCCTGATCCTGGCCGGGCGCTGGATGTCGGGCTACCTGATGGATTATTGCGTTTCCATTTTTCAGCGCGCGGCCACCCTGGTCGGATAGCGCCGCGCGCCCATGGATCAGATTTTCAATCAGGTGCTGCCGTTTCTGCTGGCCGTGTGGTGGCCGTTCTGCCGCATCCTGGCCATGCTCAGCGCCTCGCCCGTGATCGGCGACGCCATGGTGCCGCCGCCCGTGCGCATCCTGCTGTCGCTGATCCTGGCCATCCTCATGCTGCCCGTCATGCAAGCGTCGGGCGCCTCGCAGGAATTGCTGAAGATCGATCCCTTTTCGCTGCACGCCATCGTCGCCACCCTGGAGCAGGCCGTCGTCGGCTTCGTGCTGGGCCTGGCGTTTCACTTTGCCATGTCGGTGATGTCGGTGCTCGGCTACCTGATCTCCAGCCAGGCGGGCTTTTCCATGGCCGTCATGAATGACCCGCTCAACGGCACCTCCTCGGACGTCGTCTCGGGCTTGCTCACCATCATGTGCATGATCGTGTTTTTCGCCGTCGACGGCCACCTGGTGCTGACAGGCGTGATCGGCGCCAGCTTCAAGGCCTGGCCCGTGGGGCAGGGCTATGGCCCGCTGCTGCTGCAGACGGTGGCCTACAACGTGGCGTGGATTTTCGCCGCCGCCATGCTGCTGGCCATGCCGATCGTCTTTTCCACCATGGTGGTGCAGCTGGGCTTTGGCTTCCTGAACCGGGTGGCGCCGTCGCTGAACCTGTTTTCGCTGGGTTTTTCCATGATTACCGTGTTCGGCCTGCTGATGCTGACGCAGATCGTGCGTTTCGTGCCGGAACACTATATCGCCATGACCAACCGCGTGCTGGACATGATCGCCGAACAGATGCGGGTGGCCCATGGCGGATAGCAGCAATGGCGACAAAACAGAAAAGGCGTCACAGCAAAAGCTGAAGAAGTCGCGCCAGGAAGGGCAGGTGGTGCGCTCGCGCGACCTGTCGACGGCGCTGGGCATCCTGATCAGCATGAAGGTCTTCATCTACCTGCTGCCCGGTTACCTGGAATCGTTCCGCGAACTGTTCGCCATGGCCTTCATGCCGCTCGACAGCAAGGGCGCGCTGGAAAATGCCATGTCGATGGCGTTTACCACCTCGGTCAGCCTGCTGATCAAGATGGTCGTGCCGCTGTTCTGCGTGCCCCTGTTCGTCGTGCTCGGCTCGCTGGTGCCCGGCGGCTGGGTCATCAGCACGAAAAACTGGATGCCGAAGATGGAACGCCTGAGCCCGGCCAAGAACCTGGGGCGCCTGTTCGCGCCCAAGCATGCGTTCGAGTTTGTCATCTCGATTGCTAAGGCCGTGGTGCTGTGCATGGTGCTGGTGCATGTCAGCCGCTCCAGCCTGGCGCAATACGTGGATTTGCAGCACCGCCCGCTGACCCAGGCCATGCTCGACGGCTCCTCGCTGATGCTCGACGGCCTGATGGCCCTGATTTCCGTCTTCATCCTGTTCGCCATCATCGACGTGCCGGCGCAGGCGTTTTTCTTTGCCCGCAACCAGCGCATGAGCAAGCAGGATGTCAAGGAAGAACATAAAAGCAGCGAAGGGCGCCCGGAAGTGCGCCAGCGCATCCGCCAGCTGCAGCAGCAGATCGGCCGGCGCAGCGTGCGCAAGACCGTGCCCGGCGCCGACGTGGTGATCGTCAATCCCGAGCATTACGCCGTCGCATTGAAATATGACCAGGACCGCGCCGAGGCGCCGTTTGTCGTCGCCAAGGGCGTCGACGAGATGGCGCTGTACATCCGGCAAGTGGCGAAGGAGCACCATATCGAGACGCTGGAACTGCCGCCGCTGGCGCGCGCCATCTACAACACCAGCCAGGTGCAGCAGCAGATTCCCGTGCAGCTGTACCAGGCCGTGTCGCAGGTGCTCAATTACATACTGCAGCTGAAAGCATTTCGTTCTGGGCAGCGTGCCGCCCAGCCCCCATTCCCCACCGAGGTGGTCGTGCCATCTCATTTGAGCGAGGTAGTACCTTCATGAATTTCCTGAACCGACTGGTTGCCGAAATGCGCCGCCACAAGTTCGCCACGCCGCTGTTCCTGCTGGTGATCCTGGCGATGATCATCTTGCCGCTGCCGCCGGTGCTGCTCGATATCTTGTTCACCTTCAATATCGTGCTGGCCCTGATCATCATCCTGGTCAGCGTCTCGGCCAAGCGGCCGCTCGACTTCTCCGTCTTCCCGACGGTGATCCTGGCCACCACCATGCTCAGGCTGACGCTCAACGTGGCGTCCACGCGCGTGGTGCTGCTGCACGGCCATACGGGCGCGGACGCGGCCGGTAAGGTGATCGAGGCCTTCGGTAACGTGGTCATCGGTGGCAACTTCGTTGTCGGTATCGTGGTCTTCGTGATCTTGATGATCATCAACTTCGCCGTCGTCACCAAGGGCGCCGAACGTATTTCCGAAGTGTCCGCGCGCTTCACGCTGGATGCCTTGCCGGGCAAGCAGATGGCGATCGACGCCGACCTGAACGCCGGCCTGATCAACCAGGAAAAAGCCCAGATCCGCCGCAAGGACGTGGCCGCCGAAGCGGATTTCTACGGCGCCATGGACGGTGCCTCGAAGTTCGTGCGCGGCGATGCTGTCGCCAGTATTTTGATTTTGATCATCAACATGGTCGGCGGCGTGGCCATCGGCTCGCTGATGCACGACCTGTCGTTCGGCGATGCTTTCCGCCAGTACGCGCTGCTGACCATCGGTGATGGCCTGGTGGCGCAGATCCCCGCGCTGCTGCTGTCGGCCGCCGCTGCGATCCTGGTCACGCGTATCAGCGATTCGGGCGATTTCGAGCAGCAGGTGGCAGGCCAGGTGCTGACCTCGCCGACGGTGATCTTCAGCGCGGCGGGCATGATGGTGGCGCTGGCCCTGATCCCGGGCATGCCGTGGTTCATGTTCATGACCTTTGCGGGCGTACTGGCCTTTGTGGCCTGGCGATTGACCAAGCGCGTGAAGGGGCCGGACGCGGCCGGCATCGCGGCCATCGAGGCGGCCTTGCGCGACGACAAGCCTGCTGAACTGGAGTGGCAGCAATTGCCTGCCGTGCAGCCCCTGATGGTGATGCTCGGCTACAAGCTGGTCGGCATGGTCGACAAGACGCAAGGCGAACCGCTGACCAAGCGCGTCAAGGGCGTGCGCCAGAGCCTGTCCGAAGCCATGGGCTTGCTGCTGCCGAATATCGGCGTGCGCGACGACCTGTCGCTGAAGCCGTCGCAATACGCGATCGTGCTGTCGGGCACCGTGGTGGCGCAGGCGGAAGTGCAGGCCGAGCGCCTGATGGCGATCCCGTCGCCGAACGTGTATGGCCAGCTTGACGGCATTCCCGGCATCGAACCCGCGTATGGCATGCCCGTCACCTGGATCGAGCCGAGCGAGAAGGCGCATGCGCTGGGCCTGGGCTACCAGGTCATCGAGGCGCCCAGCGTGATCGCCACGCACTTGTCGAAGATGGTGCGCGAGTACCTGCCGGAACTGTTCCGCCACGAAGATGTCACCAACATGATGGAACGCCTGACGGCCCTGTCGCCGAAGCTGGCGGGCGCGCTGGACAAGGCCCTGACGCACACGCAGATGCTGCGCGTGTTCCGTGTCTTGCTGGCCGAGAACGTGTCCTTGAAGGATATCGTGCCGATCGCCACCACCTTGCTCGACAGTTCGGAGACCACCAAGGACCCGATCCTGCTGGCGGCCGAAGTGCGCTGCGCGCTGCGGCGCCAGATCGTCAGCGGCCTGTTCGGCCAGAAGATGGAAATGCAGGCGTTTAACCTGGGCGGCGAGCTGGAAAACATGCTGCTCGGTTCCCTGAACCAGGCGCGCCAGTCGGGCAAGGTGACCTTGGATAACTATCCGATCGACCCGCACCTGCTGTCGCAGCTGCAAGTGAACATGCCGGTGGCGCGCGAGCAGATGAAGCAGCAGGCCACGCCGCCGCTGCTGCTGGTGCTGCCGCAGATCCGTCCGCTGCTGGCCCGCTACGCGCGCCTGTTCGCGCCGGGCCTGCACGTGCTGTCGTATAACGAGATCCCGGAAAACCGTGAAGTGAGCATCATCGGCACGGTGGGGTAAACCGGAAAAATGAAAAAACGGCGCTGCGGGCGCCGTTTTTTTTGCCGCATCAATCCTGCTGCATCAAACCTGCTGCATCAATCCTGCCGCAGCAAACCTGCCGCATCAATCCTGCTCGTCGATCGGCGGCAGCAGCGCGTGTTCCTGGCCGTCAGCCAGCAGCAGCACGCTGGCGCCTGGCGCCGTTTCATCGTCCTCGTCGCCATAGTCGTAATCGAGCGGCGCTGCCACTTCCTTCGAGACGATAATCTCTTCTTCCGCCTCGGCGGCCGGCTGGGCGGGCTCGTCGGGTGCGGCGGCCGTTTCCGCTTCCGGCTGCGTCAGCAGCAGCGCCACTTCGGCCATGGCGCGGAACAGCGGCAGCGACAGCGCGGCGGCAGCCGCCTGCATCGGGTAGTTGCCGTGCACGCGCTGGGCGTGCAGCTGGCGGTTCAGGCGGCAGCGCACCACGCGCAGGCCGGCGCGCCGCACGGCGTCGGCGATCTCGGGCAGGGCCATTCGCAGGTGGTGCAGGGCGCTTTCCTCGTCGGCGGCCAGTTCCAGCAGCACGCCGTCGCCGGCCGGTTCCATCTGGATGACGACCCTGCCGATGCCGATGATGATCAGTTCCACGCGCAGCGCCACCTTGCCGCGGCGTTTGGGCTGCGATGCTTGCTCGTCCTCGTCGCTGGCCAGCACGCGCAGCAGCAGGCGCTGGCCGCCCCAGCCGTACACGGCAAAGCGCCAGGCTTCGCTATCGACCGTCAATGGCGGACGCGGACCTTCGCGCAGCAGGGCCGGCTGCTGGTCGGCCATGAACAGGTTGCCCGGCACATGCTGGCCGCGCGCCTGCTCCTGCAGGGCGGCATACTGCTCGCCATAGGTCTTGACCATCACGCGCCAGGAGGCTGCCAGCTGGGCCGCGTCGGGCGGCTGCCACACGAGCTGGCGCGTAAAGAACAGTTGATTGACCTGCATGGCGCTGCTGTCGCGCGGCGTGGCACCCAAGCCATCGGCGTTCGGCTTGATCAGGGCCGCCAGGCTGTCCTGGCCTTTTTGCTGCAGCTGGGCGGGCAGGGTGCCCGCATCGGGGGCGGGCGCCATGTAGGGGCCGACGGGCACCAGCGGCTGCACCACGCCCGGCACCATCGGCGTGGCCGGGCTGACGTCGAAGCGCTGGGTAATCAGGGGAACCGGGTTGCCCGAGGAAATGCGGTCTATCGCCATGCCACTGCTTCCAGGTGAAAGTCTATCAATAAAGCTGGCCGCTCAGGCCATGCCAGCCCTTACGGTTGCAGCAGAGACAGTATCATTTTCTGCATGCTCTGGCTTTGCTTGATCATGGCCGTGCTGGCCTGTAACTGCATCTGCGCCGACGCCATGTTGGCGCTTTCGGCCGCATAGTCGACATCCATGATGCGGCCGATGGCGGCCTTGGTGTTAGTGACCATGTTGGCCAGGTTGCTGTGCACGTGTTCGAGGCGGTTGGCGGTGGCGCCCAGGGCCGAGCGCACGCCGCCCACCTGGTCGAGCGCCTTGGACAGCAGGTCGATCATGCTGTTGGCGCTGCTGTTGCTGCCAAATTCCGTGCCTGCCGTGCCTGTAGGCGCAAAGTTGGCCGACAGCGCTTTCAGGGCGATGTCGAGGTCACTCATCTTGCCTTCCACGCTCATCTGCATCGTTTCGCTGCTGCTGGCGCCAATCTGGAAGGTCAGTGTCTGCGACAGGGTGCCTTTGCCGGCCGTGCCATTACCCAGCAACAAGCTGCCGCCGTAGGTCGTGTTGGTCATGACGTTGTACAGTTCCAGGCCCAGCGCGTCGTATTCGGCCTGCATGGCATCGCGGTCGAGCTGGTTGGAGGATGCATCCGCCGCCTGCGTCGCCATGTCCTTCATGCGCATCAGCATGTCCGTCACTTCGCCGAACGCGCCTTCGGCCGTTTGCAGCAGCGAGGTGCTGTTCTGCGTGTTGCGCATGGCTACCGTCATGCCGCTCACCTGCGCGCTCAGGCGCGTGGCGATCTGCAGGCCCGCCGCGTCATCCATGGCCGAGTTGATGCGAAAGCCCGTGCTCAGGCGTGTCATCGACGTCGACAGCCGGCTTTGCGCGCTGGAAGCGGCGCTCTGGGCGTACAGTGCGGCGAGATTGGTATGGATGCTCAGCACGTGGCGGCTTTCGTCTAGGGTTGAATGGCGTTCTACCTTGTATAGGCGACCATTGCGGCAACATTGTTAAGTACGATGAAAATATAGTTAAAAAAATATGTTTGCCAAAAAAAAGCCAGACCGCGGTCTGGCTTCGTGCCGCCGGCCGCAAGCGGCCAGGCTGAGCTGTGTACGGCAATATTATTGCAGCAGGGACATGACCATCGAGGACATGCTGTTGCTTTGCTTCAGCATCGCGGTGCCCGCTTGCAGCAGCATCTGCGACGACGTCATGTTCGAGCTTTCGGTGGCGAAATCAACGTCCATGATGCGGCCGGTCGCGGCCTTGGTGTTGGTGGCGATGTTCGACAGGTTGCTGTTGACGTGGTCGAGACGGTTGGCGGCGGCGCCCAGTGCGGAACGCACGGTGCTGACGTTGCCGATGGCGGTGGCCAGCTTGTCGATGGTGGCGTTGGCCGCGGCGTTGGTGGTCAGTTCCGCGCCGCCCGGGGCGGTGGCGGCGAAGTTGGCGGAAACACCGGTCAGCGTGGTGTTTAGCGTACCCATGTCGGTTGCCACCGTGAAGCCCATTTTTTCCGACGCGCTGGCGCCGATCTGGAACGTCATCGCTGCCGACAGCGTGCCTTTGGCAGCGGCCGAGCCATCGCCCAGCAGCAGGCTGCCGCCGTAGGTGGTGTTGGTCATGACGTTGTACAGCTCGGTGCCCAGCGCATCGTATTCAGCTTGCATGGCCGTACGGTCAGCCTGGTTCGAGGAAGCATCGGCCGCTTGCGTGGCCAGGTCTTTCATGCGCACCAGCATGTTGGTGACTTCGGCGAAAGCGCCTTCGGCCGTTTGCAGCATCGAGGTGCTGTTTTGTGTGTTGCTCATGGCAACGGCCATGCCGCTGGTTTGTGCTTTCAGGCGCGTGGCGATCTGCAGGCCGGCTGCGTCATCCATGGCCGAATTGATGCGGTAGCCTGTGGACAAGCGTGTCATCGAGGTCGACAGTTGCGATTGGGTCTTGGCGATCGAGTTCTGTGCGGACAGCGATGCGTTGTTGGTGTGTAGGCTCAGCATGTGGTAACTCCTGTTGGTAAATGCATTGCAGGACGCGGTATTTTTCGTCCTCATACATGCCAGGCGACCGGCAGGCTGGAAATGTTAAATTCTTCGCGGAAATAATTTAAACAAATAATGCGGCGAAAAAAAAGCCAGACCGCGGTCTGGCTTCGTGCCGCCGGCCGCAAGCGGCCAGGCTGAGCTGGGTACGGCAATATTATTGCAGCAAGGACATGACCATCGAGGACATGCTGTTGCTTTGCTTCAGCATCGCGGTGCCAGCTTGCAGCAGCATTTGCGACGACGTCATGTTCGAGCTTTCGGTGGCGAAGTCGACGTCCATGATGCGGCCGGTAGCGGCCTTGGTGTTGGTGGCGATGTTCGACAGGTTGCTGTTGACGTGGTCAAGGCGGTTGGCGGCGGCGCCCAGTGCGGAACGCACGGTGCTGATGCTGTCGATGGCCGAAATCAGGCTGCCGATGGCCGTGTTGGCCAGCGTTTTCAGTTCCGTGCCGCCTGCGGTGCCGGCGAAGTTGGCGGTAGCCGAACCCAGGGCCGTGGCCACGCTGGTCATCGACGTGCCCAGGTTGATGGTCATGGTTTCCGATTGCGCGGCACCGATCTGGAAGGTCATCGCGCTGGCGATGGTGCCGCCCGTCAGCAGTTTCTGGCCGCCGAAGGTCGAGTTGTTCATGACGTTGGCCAGTTCCAGGCCCAGTGCGTCGTATTCGGCTTGCATGGCGTCTTTGTCGGCGGTGTTCGACGAGGCATCGGCAGCTTGCGTGGCCAGATCCTTCATGCGCACCAGCATGTTGGTGACTTCGGCAAACGCGCCTTCAGCCGTTTGCAGCAGCGAGGTGCTGTTTTGCGTGTTGCTCATGGCAACGGTCATGCCGCTGGTCTGCGCTTTCAGGCGCGTGGCGATCTGCAGGCCGGCTGCGTCGTCCATGGCCGAATTGATGCGGTAGCCGGTGCTCAGGCGGGTCATCGAGGTCGACAGTTGCGATTGGGTCTTCGAGATCGAATTCTGTGCGGACAGCGATGCGTTGTTGGTGTGAAGGCTCAGCATGGTGTTGCTCCTGTTTAGGTAGGTTCGTCGAGGGGCAGCGATTTCTTGCCCTCATCAGTACAAGACGACTATTTCTTGCCTGTTATTAAATGCCGTATGGAAATTTTCTTATTTACTTATGCGCACACGATACAAACAGGCGGGCATAAAAAAAGCCAGACCGCAGTCTGGCTTCGTGCCGCCGGCCGCAAGCGGCCAGGCTAAGCTGGGTACGGCAATATTATTGCAGCAAGGACATGACCATCGAGGACATGCTGTTGCTTTGTTTCAGCATCGCGGTGCCGGCTTGCAGCAGCATTTGCGACGACGTCATGTTCGAGCTTTCAGTGGCGAAGTCAACGTCCATGATGCGGCCGGTCGCGGCCTTGGTGTTGGTGGCGATGTTCGACAGGTTGCTGTTGACGTGGTCAAGGCGGTTGGCGGCGGCGCCCAGTGCCGAACGCACGGTGCTGATGCTGTCGATGGCCGATACCAGGCTGCCGATGGCGGCGTTGGCGTTGGCTGTCAGTTCGGTGCCGACGGCGGCCGCGCTGAAGTTGGCGGCGGCCGCGCTCAGTGCCGAGCCGACGCTGCTCATGGCGGTCGACAGGTTGATGCTCATGGTTTCCGATTTGGCGGCGCCGATCTGGAAGGTCATCGAGGTGGCGATGGTGCCGCCGGTCAGCAGCTTCTGGCCGCCGAAGGTGGTGTTGTTCATGACGTTGGACAGTTCCAGGCCCAGTGCGTCATATTCCGCCTGCATGGCGGTCTTGTCGGCGGCATTCGACGAGGCATCGGCAGCTTGCGTGGCCAGATCCTTCATGCGCACCAGCATGTTGGTGACTTCGGCGAATGCGCCTTCAGCCGTTTGCAGCAGCGAGGTGCTGTTTTGCGTGTTGCTCATGGCAACGGTCATGCCGCTGGTTTGTGCTTTCAGGCGGGTGGCGATCTGCAGGCCGGCTGCGTCATCCATGGCAGAGTTGATGCGGTAGCCGGTGCTCAGGCGGGTCATCGAGGTCGACAGTTGCGATTGGGTCTTGGCGATCGAGTTCTGTGCGGACAGCGATGCGTTGTTGGTGTGAAGGCTCAGCATGGTATTGCTCCTGTTAGGTAAATTCGTCGAGGGGCAGTGATTTCATGCCCTCAGCACTACAAGGCGACCCTGCTGAGCGCTTCATTAAATGCCGCAAGGAAATTTTTCCGTCTGGCCATAAAAAAGCCCCGGCAGTCGCTTGCCGGGGCTGTCTGGCGGGCGCGTGGCGCCGTTCAGTATTATTGCAGCAAGGACATGACCATCGAGGACATGCTGTTGCTTTGTTTCAGCATCGCGGTGCCAGCTTGCAGCAGCATTTGCGACGACGTCATATTCGAGCTTTCGGTGGCGAAGTCAACGTCCATGATGCGGCCGGTAGCGGCTTTGGTGTTGGTGGCGATGTTCGACAGGTTGCTGTTGACGTGGTCAAGGCGGTTGGCGGCGGCGCCCAGTGCGGAACGCACGGTGCTGATGCTGTCGATGGCCGATACCAGGCTGCCGATGGCGGCGTTGGCGTTCGACGTCAGTTCCGTGCCGACGGCGGCGGCGTTGAAGTTGGCGGCGGCCGAGCTCAGTGCCGAACCGACGGCGCTCATGGCCGACGACAGGTTGATGCTCATGGTTTCCGATTTGGCGGCGCCGATCTGGAAGGTCATCGAGCTGGCGATGGTGCCGCCGGTCAGCAGTTTCTGGCCGCCGAAGGTGGTGTTGTTCATGACGTTGGACAGTTCCAGGCCCAGTGCGTCGTATTCCGCCTGCATGGCGGTCTTGTCGGCGCTGTTCGACGAGGCATCGGCAGCTTGCGTGGCCAGATCCTTCATGCGTACCAGCATGTTGGTGACTTCGGCGAACGCGCCTTCAGCCGTTTGCAGCAGCGAGGTGCTGTTTTGCGTGTTGCTCATGGCAACGGTCATGCCGCTGGTTTGTGCTTTCAGGCGGGTGGCGATCTGCAGGCCGGCTGCGTCATCCATGGCCGAGTTGATGCGGTAGCCGGTGCTCAGGCGGGTCATCGAGGTCGACAGTTGCGATTGGGTCTTGGCGATCGAGTTCTGTGCGGACAGCGATGCGTTGTTGGTGTGAAGGCTCAGCATAGGGTAACTCCAGTGGTATTGGTTCGGAGCGACCGACAGGTGCTCTCCCCATGACAAGGCGACGCCATGCAGGCCGAAATTAAATGCTTTTGAGAAATTCTTTTATCTTTATGCGTTTTTTTTATGATTGCCCCGTGGCCGGCACCGGGAAACGGCCTTTTTTTTGCGCGCCGGGGCTGGTAAGGGGCCGGTGAAATGCCGCATACTCCACACGCGTGCCGTTGTCGAACGGACCACGCCTTACTCGGGGTAGTGATATGAATATTGTAATTGTTGGCTCGTCGGGCCATGCGAAGGTGGTCATTGACGTGGTCGAACGCGAGGGATTGCACACGATCGTGGGCCTGATCGACGCGTTCCGCGCCGTTGGCGAAGAAACGCTCGCTTATCGTGTGCTGGGCGCCGAGGCGGATCTGCCGGCGCTGGCGGACCAGCATGCCCTGGGTGGCGTGCTGGTAGCCATCGGTGACAACCACGTGCGCGCCAGGGTGACGGCGGTGGTGGCGGCCTTGTGCCCGCAGCTGCAGTTCGTCACGGCGGTGCATCCGCAGGCGAGCATCGGCAAGGCGGTGCGCCTGGGAGCCGGCAGCGTGGTGATGGCCGGCGCGGTGATCAATCCGCAGTGCGAAGTGGGGCAGGGCTGCATCGTCAATACGCGCGCCTCGCTGGACCATGATTCGGTGATGGCCGCTTTTTCCAGCCTGGCGCCTGCGGCGGCCACCGGCGGTAATGCCTCGCTGGGCAGCTGCAGTGCGCTCGGCATGGGCGCCTTGCTGCTGCAGCGCATGCGGGTGGGCGAACACAGTGTGGTCGGCGCCGGCGCCGTGGTGACGCGGCCCGTGGGCGACTTGTGCGTTAGTTATGGCGCACCGGCACGTACCATCCGCAGCCGCGTCATCGGCGAAAAGTACCTGTAAATCCCGTCTATGGCGCCGCTTACGCGGCAGCGGCCTGCTTGCGGCTGGCGAGCAGTTGCGCCAGCGTGGCCAGGGCGGCGGGTTCATCGGCCGTCAGGTCTTGCAGGAAGGCGGTGTTGTTGTCGCGTATCCAGCTCAAGGGCATGTCCCACCAGGCCAGTTCCAGCAGGACGGCGCGCACGGCTTCCGAAAAACGGAAGCGCACGAGCTTTGCCGGCGCGCCGGCGTAGATGCCATACGGCTCGGAGCGGAAGTTCGGCGGCAGTACGGAGCGGGCGGCGATGATGCAGCCGTTTTCAATGATGCCGCCGCCCAGCATCATGACTTCGTCGCCGATCCAGACGTCGTTCTTGATGATGCTGTCGCCATACTGCGGCGGATTTGGATGGACAAGGTCCTTGCCGGCGATGGTGAACATATACGTGGAGATGGTGCGTGTCTCGTGCTGGCCATTGAGGATGAAGCGCAGGCGCGAGCCACCCGAGACAAAGCGCCCGATGCGCAGCGACTGTGTCGTGCCGTCATATTTGGCGATGGAATCGACGCCCAGCGCCGAGCAGCGGCCGATCTGGAAGTGGCAGTGCTCGACGGGAAGGTCGAGCCAGTCGCGGAAGAAGCGCAGGGGGATCAGGCTGTAGCCGCCGCCAGCATAGGTGAGCACGGTAAATTGCGCCGCCCAGGGGTGGCTGTCGCTGGTGCCGGCAAAATCGAGATCAGTGGAAATGTCCATCGGGATGATGTTCTTCTGGTAAATGGGAAAGCAAGGGCAGCCAGGCGCGTGCTGCGCCTGGCCGGTATCCGGTGTGCCGCGGCGCTGCTTACTTCATGGCATCCGGCGCGCCGCCCGCCAGGCGTTCGATCTCGAAGGTCTGCGCCGGCAGGCCGTCGCACCAGCGCTGCCACATGGCCCGCAGGGCTTGCTCGAACCCTTCCGCGATCAGTGCCGGCTGGCCAATGGCCGACTCTTCCAGGCGCTGGCGCATGGTGGCGCGCAAGGCGGCCAGTTGCACGATGTTATTTGAAAGGAATTTCCCCTTGTTCACGAAATCGTCGTCATCTGTGGCGACAAACGAGCCCAGGCCGACGTGTTCGAGGATGCAGGCACCGGCCCGGCTGGCAACCGTGTCCCCGGCCAAGGTCAGCGTTGGCACGCCCATCCACAGCGCATGCATGGTGGTGGTGCCGCCCGTGTACGGGTAGGTATCGAGGCACACGTCGATCTGCTGGTGCAACGCCAGGTAATTGCCCAGGTGCGTGCGCTGGTGGAAGCTCAGCCGCTCCAACGGAATGCCGTCTTCGGCGAACCATTGCGCCAAGGTGTCGTGGTCGCTTTGCTTGTGCATGGCGCCCAGCAGCATTTTGGCGGTCGGCAAGGCATGCAGCAGCTTGGCCCAGCGCCTGACGACACCGCGATTGAGCTTGCTCAAGCGATTGAAGCTGCCGAACGTGAGGTAGCCGTTCGACAGTGCCGGCGCCTGCTCGATGGCCGGCGACAGCGCCGACGGCAGGAACGGCAGGCAGGCGGGCAGCAGCGCCAGCTTTTCCGTCATGTAGGGGCCGACGATGTCCGGCGGCGTGAAGTAGCGGTCGGCAATGTAGTAATCCATGGCTTGCAGGCCAGTCGAGCCCGGATAGCCGATCCAGCTGGCCTGGATCGGCGCCGGTTTCATGGCAAACAGCATCAGGCGGTTGAACGCCGTGTGGCCCGACAGGTCGATGAGGATATCGATTTCATCTTCGCGTATGCGGGCGAAGGCTTCCTGATCCGACATTTCCACGATGTCGTTCCAATGTACGAGGTATTGCTTCAGGCGCTCGGTGGCGCTGTCGAAGCGCGAATTGTTATAGTAGCCATACAGCGACAGCTGCGCGCTTTCTGCCAGTTTCGAGATGACGGGCACGACGAAATTGGCCACTACGTGTTCATTGAAGTCGCCCGAGACAAAACCGACCCGCAGGCGGCGCTGCGGATCGCGCGTGTTGCCATGCTCGGGCCAGTGCGGCCGCAATGCGGGTTCGAACTCCTCGCCGAACTTGCGGTGTTCGGCAAACAGCGCCGCCGCGTCCAGCTCGTCACTGTGGCTGAGGCAAAACAGCAGGCTGGTATGGCCGGTGGGGTGCTTCGGGCCGATCTTGCGCGCGCGGTAGGCGCTGGCGATGGCGTCTTCCAGCGCGCCGTGGATCTGCAGCATCGAGCACAGGTTGATTTCCGCCGAGATAAAGTCCTCTTTCAGCGCCAGCGCCTGGCGAAAGCTCGCCATGGCTTTTTCCGGCTGTGTCGTGTTTCTCAGCGCATTGCCCAGATAAAAGTGCAGCTCATGGTTGTCCGGCTCGTTTTCAACCGCCTTGCCCAGGGCGACGACGGCCTCGGCGTCGCGCTGCGCGGCCAGCATGGTGGTGCCCAGGTTGAAATGCGCGTCGGCATAATCGGGCTTCAAGGCCACGGCCTGCGCGAAGCAGTCGATGGCTTCGTCATAGGCCTTGTCCATGCGCAAGGCACTGCCCAGGCTATTCTGGATTTCCGCGTCGTCCGGCAGCAACAGGCTGGCGGCGCGGTATTCTTCCACCGCCTGCGCATACTGTTTCGCGTCTTTCAGCACATTGCCCAGGTTGAAGCGGGCTTTGGCATAGTCGGGCCGCAGCGCGATCGCCTTGCGGAAGCTGTCCTGCGCTTCCTCCGGACGGTCCAGCACGCGCAGCACGCTGCCCAGATTGTTGTGCGCTTCCGGGAAATCCGGATCAATTTCCAGTGCCCGCAGATAGCTGGCCATTGCTTCATCGAGCTTGCCGGCCGTCTGCCAGGCGTTGCCCAGGTTGCCATGCGCCTGGGCGTCGTGCGGCGCCAGTTCCACCGTGCGCTTCAGTACGGCGAACGCATCCTTGCCTTGTGCCTGCAGGGCAGTGCCCAGCACGCTCCACACCCATGGCGCTTGCGGATATTGCAGCAGCAGCGTGCGGCTGGCATCTTCCATCTGCGCAAATTCGCCGCTCTGGTACAGGGCCACGATGGGCGCCGCTTCCTCCTGCGTGGGCGACAGCGCCGCCAGCGCGATGGCATCGCGCGCCTGCTGGCGCAGCGCTTGCGAGGCGGCGTTGTCGAGCCCGCGGCCTATCGCCGTCTCGACAATCTCCAGCGCCTCGTCGGGCCGCTCCGCCTGCAGCAAGCCATTCGCGTACGACAGCCAGAACTGCCCTTCGTCGGGATTGACCGACAGTGCCTTGTGCAGATATGGCAAGCCGGCAGCGGGCTGGCCCAGCTGGCCCGCCAGCAAACCGAGATTGTGATTGGCAATCGCGTGGTAGGGCTGCGCCTGCAGAATGGCCAGGTACAGCGCTTCGGCTTCGGCGTATTGGCCAGCCTGGTGCGCGGCAAGCGCTTGCTGCAATTCGGTATCGAGGGGGACTTCTGGAGGAACGTTGGCGTTCATGGCGGGGGTGTGGAAATGTTTAGCAACGGGAATTGTAACTGCTGAAAGTGCCCATGGGAAACTTTGTGGGCGGTTTTTGATGGCGAATAGCGTTGCGTTGCGTGTGCGGTGTTGCTGGAGCACCAAAGTACGGCGGAAAGCATGGTGCTTATGTCAAAAAAAACAGCGCGCTGCCAGGGGCGAGCGCGCTGTGGTGCGTGGCGGTCAGCGCGCACGGCGCTGCCTGCGGCCTTACATGTTCGGATAGTTGGGACCGCCGCCGCCTTCCGGCGTGACCCAGACGATGTTTTGCGTCGGGTCCTTGATGTCGCAGGTTTTACAGTGCACGCAGTTCTGTGCATTGATCTGCAGGCGTTCGGCGCCGTCGTCGTTCTTCACGAACTCGTACACGCCGGCGGGACAGTAACGCGCTTCCGGACCCGCATACGTGGCCAGGTTGACGTCGACGGGCACGCTGGCGTTCTTCAAGGTCAGGTGGATGGGCTGGTCTTCCGCGTGATTCGTGTTCGAGATGAAGACGGAGGACATCTTGTCGAACGTCAGCTTGCCATCGGGTTTCGGATACACGATCTTTTTCGACTGGGCCGCCGGCTTCAGGCATTCGTGGTCGCCATGCGAGTGGTGCAGGGTCCACGGCGCCTTGCCGCGGAAGATCAGCTGGTCGATACCCGTCATCAGGCTGCCCAGGTACAAGCCCTTCGACAGCCATGGCTTGACGTTGCGCGCCACGTGCAACTCTTCATGCAGCCAGGATTTCTCGAAGGCGGCAGGGTAGCTCGCCAGTTCGTCGTGCTGGCGCGATTCGCCCAGCGCGCCGAAGGCCGCGTCGGCCGCCAGCATGCCGCTCTTGATGGCTGCGTGGCTGCCCTTGATGCGGCTCATGTTCAGGAAGCCCGCATCGCAGCCGATCAGCGCGCCGCCGGCGAATACCAGTTTCGGCAACGATTGCAGGCCGCCGGCCGCGATCGCGCGCGCGCCGTACGAGATGCGCTTGCCGCCTTCGAAGAACTTGCGGATTTCCGGATGCGTCTTGTAGCGCTGGAATTCCTCGTACGGCGACAGGTAAGGGTTCTCGTAGTTCAGGCCCACGACGTAGCCGACCATCACCTGGTTGTTTTCCAGGTGGTACAGGAAGGAGCCGCCGTAGGTTTTCGTGTCCAGCGGCCAGCCGCTCGAGTGAATCACCAGGCCCGGCTTGTGCTGCGCCGGGTCGATTTCCCACAATTCCTTGATGCCGATGCCGTACGATTGCGGGTCCTTGCCGGCGTTCAAGTCATACTTGGCCATCAATTGCTTGCCCAGGTGACCGCGCGCGCCTTCGGCGAACAAGGTGTACTTGGCGTGCAATTCCATGCCCAGCTGGAAGTCGGGGCCCGGCTCGCCGTCGCGCTTGACGCCCATGTTGCCGGTCGCCACGCCCTTTACGGAGCCGTCGTCGTTGTAGAGGATTTCCGCGGCAGGGAAGCCGGGGAAGATTTCCACGCCCAGGTTTTCCGCCTGCTGGCCCATCCAGCGCACCACATTGCCCAGCGAGACAATATAGTTGCCATGGTTTTCAAAGCAGGCCGGCACGGCGAAGTTCGGCGTTTTATAGGCTTTCGTTTCGGTCAGGAACAGGATGCGGTCTTCCGTCACTTCCGTGTTCAGCGGCGCGCCCAGTTCTTTCCAGTTCGGGATCAGTTCGGTCAGGGCTTTCGGGTCCATGATGGCGCCCGACAGGATATGCGCGCCCAGTTCGCCGCCTTTTTCCAGCACGCAGACGGACACTTCCTGGCTCTTTTCAGCGGCCAGCTGTTTCAGGCGGATCGCCGCCGCCAGACCTGCGGGGCCGCCGCCCACGATCACCACGTCATACTCCATGGTGTCGCGCGGTCCGTACTGTTCAACTAAGTTATTAGGCTGTGTCATGGTCTCGATTTATAGTCACTCAATTAGGTAGCAAGGATAGGGATTAAAGCATCATCGGGGAAATTTAAGCACGAGTGTGCTTGTTTTTGGCGAGGATTGCAACTTTGGCGCCATTTTGCGTGACATTGCCCCACGCCGCAATCTAAATCCAGCCATTTTGTGTAATGATGGCGTTTACTTTTGCTCAAGTGCGCCGCGGGC
Source organism: Janthinobacterium sp. AD80 (assembly GCF_002878455.1). Taxonomy (GTDB): domain Bacteria; phylum Pseudomonadota; class Gammaproteobacteria; order Burkholderiales; family Burkholderiaceae_D; genus Janthinobacterium. The sequence continues at coordinate 20,559 of NZ_NRDQ01000062.1, read as the reverse complement.
GATTTTGCCCCTGTGCCATAGGCGCGGCGTAAAGTATTGTCTAAAATAAAACAGGAGTAGCTCGTGGGCATAGAAGTCAATTTCGAGGGCAAGATTGCCCTGATTACCGGCGCATCGAGCGGCCTCGGCGCGCGCTTTGCGAAAGTGCTGGCCCAGGCGGGCGCCCAGGTCGTGCTGGCTTCGCGCCGCACCGAACGCCTGAAGGAGTTGCGCGCCGAGATCGAAGCCGATGGCGGCGCCGCGCACGTGGTGTCGCTCGACGTGACGGACTTCGCCAGCATCAAGTCGGCCATCGCGCATGCGGAAACGGAAGCGGGCCCCATCGATATCCTCGTCAACAATTCCGGTGTGTCCACCACGCAACGCCTGGTCGACGTCACGCCCGAAGATTACTCGTTCGTGATGGACACCAACCTGCGCGGATCGTTCTTCGTGGCCCAGCAAACGGCCAAGCGCATGATCGCGCGCGCCAAGGGCGACCCGAAAAAACAGCACCGCATCATCAATATCGCCTCGATGGCGGGTTTGCAGGTGCTGCCGCAGATCGGCGTGTACTGCATGAGCAAGGCGGGCATGGTGCACATGACGCGCGCCATGGCGGTGGAGTGGGGCAAATACGGCATCAATACCAACGCCATTTGCCCCGGCTATATTTCCACGGAAATCAACGAGGATTATTTCGCCACCGAGCAGGGCAAGAAACTGATCGAAATGCTGCCGAATAAACGTCCGGGCAAGCCGGAAGACCTCGACGGCCTGCTGTTGCTGCTGGCGGGCGAGGATTCGCATTTCATCAATGGCGCCATCATTTCAGCGGACGGCGGCATGAGCACGTTTTAAGCCAGGCAGTCACTGCGGCAGCTGCGCCTAGCGCGGCAGCTGCAGTCCCACCAGCTTGTGCACGAGTTCGGACGACGTCGAGGCGGCGAATTTTCGCATCAGCTTGGCGCGGTGCATTTCCACCGTGCGGGGGCTGAGGTCGATCTGGCGGGCGATCAGCTTGCTGGTCTTGCCTTCCACCAGCAGCGCGGCGATCTCGCGCTCGCGCGGCGTCAGTTCCGCCGTCACGGGACGCTTCTCGCTGACATCCTCGAACGTCCAGATGCCCGCGCCCAGCGGCTGTGCCGACAGCATGGCATGGCCCGTGACGTGGCACCAGAACAGTTCCCCATTACCGCGGCGCATGATGCGTTCGTCCGAATAGCGCCCCTTGGCGTTCATGATGGGGATAATGCGTTCACCGGTGCGCAGGAATTCATCGTGCGTGGGGTAGAGTACTTCGAACGACTGGCCGTCGAGTTCGCTGCGCGCGTAACCGAACATGCCGGCCAGCGCTTCATTGCAGCTGCGCATGATGCGGTTTTCCGACATGCACATGCCCACGGGCGCGTGCAGGAAGATGCTTTCATAATCGATGGCTGACGCGGCGTTCATCTGATGCGTATCACTCTCACAGGGGGATTGCCGGCACGGCGCCGGTAGTTCTACGGTATTGTACTTTCCACTCGCGTATTTTATGCTGAGTCGCTGCCTGAGTCATGGACTCAAGACCAAAGCTTAACAAAAGATAGAGGGACACCCATGAATAAAGTTTATCCTGACGCCGCTTCGGCGCTGGCCGGTATCGTCCAAGATGGCCAGACCATCGCCGTCGGCGGCTTCGGCCTGTGCGGCATTCCCGAAGCCCTGATCGCTGCCTTGCGCGATTCCGGCGTGACGGGCCTGACGGCCATTTCAAATAATGCCGGCGTGGACGGCTTCGGCCTGGGCCAGCTCTTGACCACGCGCCAGATCAAGAAAATGATCGCCTCCTACGTGGGTGAAAACAAGGAATTCGCGCGCCAGTACCTGGCCGGTGAACTGGAACTGGAATTCACGCCGCAAGGCACCCTGGCCGAAAAACTGCGCGCCGGTGGCGCCGGCATCCCCGCCTTCTTCACCAAGACGGGCGTGGGCACCATCGTTGCCGACGGCAAGGAACTGCGCGAATTCGACGGCGAACAATATGTGATGGAACGCAGCCTGGTGGCCGATGTGTCCCTGGTGAAAGCCTACATGGCTGACCGCGCTGGCAACTTGGTCTATCGCAAGACGGCGCGCAATTTCAACCCGAACGTGGCCATGGCCGGCAAGATCACCATCGTCGAAGTGGAAAAACTGGTGGAAGTGGGCGAGGTCGACCCGGACCAGGTCCACACGCCGAGCATCTTCGTCCACCGCATCGTGGTCAACGCGAACCCGGAAAAACGCATCGAGCAGCGCACCGTGCGCACGGACTAATAAATAGAAGATTACGCATGGCAAAACCGTAGCGAGCGGCAGTGATTTGTGGCTAAGAAGCGCAACCGTACTTTAGTACGGTGAGCATCGCAGGCCGCAAAGCGCGCCGCGCAGTAGGTTTGGACAGGCGTTCCACGAAAATTGAGGGAGATGATAATGGCTTGGACGAGAGATGAAATGGCCGCCCGTGCGGCGAAAGAGCTGCAGGATGGCTTTTATGTGAACCTGGGCATCGGCTTGCCGACCCTGGTCGCCAACTATGTGCCGGACAATATCGAGGTATTCCTGCAGTCGGAAAACGGTTTGCTGGGCATCGGCCCGTTTCCCACCGATGACGAAGTCGATGCCGACCTGATCAATGCGGGCAAGCAGACCGTGACGGCCTTGCCCGGTGCTGCCTACTTCAGCTCGGCGGACTCGTTTGGCATGATTCGTGGCGGCAAGATCAACCTGGCCATCCTGGGCGCCATGCAAGTGTCGGAAAAGGGCGACCTGGCGAACTGGATGATTCCAGGCAAGATGGTCAAGGGCATGGGCGGCGCGATGGACCTGGTCGCCGGCGTCAAGCGTGTCGTCGTGCTGATGGAACACGTGGCCACGGCCAAGGATGGCACGACGTCGCACAAGCTGCTGAAACAGTGCGATCTGCCGTTGACGGGCGTGGGCGTGGTCGATGTCATCATCAGCGACCTGGGCGTGATCGACGTGACGGAAAATGGCCTGAAGCTGGTGGAGCTGGCGCCGGGCGTGACCAAGGAGCAGGTGCAGGCGGCCACGGGCGCTGAACTGGATGTTTCCGCCGTGTAAGTACGCGCAGCGTCGTATTGGAGCAGGGCGGACAGCGATGTCCGCCCTTTTTTTATGCGCCGGCCTTGCCGCGCAAGCCGTCCAGGCTGTAGGCGCCGGCGCCTGCCGCCGCGAAGTACAGGAAGGTGAAGCAGTACATCACGGCCATTTCGCCGCCGTTCAGGATCGGCAGGAAGCCGGCAGGCGCATGCGCGATGAAATAGGCGGCCGCCATCTGGCCCGAGAGGATGAAGGCGACGGGGCGGGTGAACAGTCCGAGCAGCAGCAGGGTGCCGCCCACCAGTTCGATGACGCCGGCCGCGCCCATCAGGGAAAACAGTTGCAGGCCGTCGAACATGGCCACGTGCGGCGCGCCGAACAGCTTGGCCGTGCCGTGTTGCAGGAAGAGGAAGCCGAGGATGATGCGCAGCACGCCCAGCAGGCGTGGGCTCCAGGTGGCGTAGACGGCGGGCGAGAGGGACATGACGTACTCCATTCAAAAAGTGGATGGTTCGGTGTCAGGCTTGCATTAACGCAATGTCATTATGCGGGAGCCTGGCGGCGAACAGGTGACAGTACTGTAATGATTTTTGATTCATTGATCATCGCGCTAAATATTGATGGATCATTTACTGTTTGTTGATGATGTCAACAACAGTCTGCGCGCATGAAAAAAGCCCCGCAGAGTGATCTGCGGGGCTTTCAGGAGGATGCCAGCTGTCAGGTATCGCTTACTTGACGATATTTACGGCTGGTGCAACAAACGCGTCATCGGCGGGATGGGTAGGATTGGCCAGCTCGCTGTGCAGCTTGTCCATGTCCAGTTCTTTTTCCCATTTCGACACGACGATGGTGGCCACGCCGTTGCCGACAAAATTGGTCAGCGCGCGGCATTCGCTCATGAAGCGGTCAATGCCCAAGATCAGCGCCATGCCGGCTACGGGGATCGTCGGTACCACCGCCAGGGTGGCGGCCAGGGTGATGAAGCCGGCGCCGGTGATGCCGGAGGCGCCTTTCGAGGTCAGCATCGCCACGCCCAGGATGGTCAGTTCCTGCCAGATCGTCAGTTCCGTGTTGGTGGCCTGTGCCACGAACAGGGCGGCCATGGTCATGTAGATGTTGGTGCCGTCCAGGTTGAACGAGTAGCCGGTAGGCACGACCAGGCCGACGACCGGCTTGGAGCAGCCCAGGCGCTCGAGTTTTTTCATCAGGGCCGGCAGGGCCGATTCCGACGAGCTCGTGCCCAGCACGATCAGCAGTTCTTCCTTGATGTACAGCAGGAAGCGGCCGATGGAAAAGCCCGTGTACTTGGCGATCAGGCCCAGCACGACGAAGACGAACAGGAAGCAGGTCAGGTAGAACGAGCCCATCAGTTTGGCCAGCGGGATCAGCGATGCCAGGCCGTATTTGCCGATGGTGAAGGCCATGGCGCCGAACGCGCCGATCGGGGCGACTTTCATGATGATGTTGACCATGCCGAAGATGGCATGCGACAGCTCGTCGATCAGCTTGGTGACGGGACGGCCGCGCTCACCCAGCAGGGACAGCGAGAAGCCGAACAGGATGGCGATCAGGAGCACTTGCAGGATGTCGCCCTTGGCGAACGCATCGACGAAGGTCTTCGGGATGATGTTCATCACGAAGTCCACCGTCGACATGCCTTCGGCGTGCGTGTATTGCGCGATCGACTTGGCATCCAGGTGGGCCGGATCGGCATTGAAGCCGGCGCCCGGTTTCAGGATGTTGGCAACCAGCAAACCGATGGCCAGCGCGAAGGTGGAGACCACTTCAAAGTACAGCAGCGCCTTGCCGCCCACGCGGCCGATTTTCTTGACGTCCTGCATGCCGGCGATGCCGGAGACCACGGTACAGAAGATGACCGGGGCGATGATCATCTTGATGAGTTTGATAAAGCCGTCGCCCAGCGGTTTCATGTCGACGGCGTTCGAAGGGTAGAACACCCCCAGCAGCACGCCAGCCACGATGGCGAACAGCACCTGCACGTACAGGATTTTATAGAATGGTTTTTTCACGAGTGGTCTCCTCTTGCGGGTTGATGCTGCGATCATCCGCCCATCGGCAGGCCGGCTCAATTGTGGATAACCGCAGATATGCATTTTCGCTATATCGGGTATTGCGCCATGCGCGGCGTGGCAGTGGCGTGCTGCGGCGCAGCATTTCAGCCGCGCGCTTGGAGCATTGCCCGCGCTGCGCTACACTGCCGAAGAGTCACGCGCGGGGCATCCGGCAAATTGCCGGTTTCTTTGTTTTTTACTACCAAATACAAGGCCTGACAAAACCGGCGCGCAGCAGGTTTTGTCAGGCGTGCTAAGGAATCGCATGATCGAAGCCAGCATCAAGTCAGTGCAATGCATCTCGCCGGCGGGCCTGCACCGCATGTCGTACAAGGAGTGGGGCGCAGCCGATAATCCGAACGTGCTGGTCTGCGCCCATGGCGTGACGCGCGTGGCCGACGACTTCGACAACCTGGCGCGCGCCATGGCCAGCGATTACCGCGTCATCTGCCCGGATGTGGTGGGGCGCGGGCGCTCGGGCTGGCTGGCCAATCCGCAGTTTTACCGCGTGCCGCAATACGTGAGCGACATGGTGACCCTGCTGGCCCGCGTGCTGGCCAATGGCGAACGCCAGACGGTGGACTGGTTCGGCACCTCGATGGGCGGCTTGATCGGCCTGGGCCTGGCGTCCTTGCCGGACAGCCCGATCAGCAAGCTGGTCTTGAACGACATCGGCCCGACCCTGGCGCCGGAAGCCCTGCAGCGCATCGGCGACTACATTGGCCAGGACCTGCGTTTCGAGACGTTCGAGCAGGGTGCCAGGTTTGTGCGCGACGTGTCCGCCAGCTTCGGCCCGCACACGGACGCCGAATGGCATAAACTGGCGGTGGATGTGCTGCGCCAGGATAAGGATGGCCACTGGCGCCGCCACTATGATATGGGACTGGCCATGCCATTCCGCTCGGCCACGCCGGAATCGGCGGCCAGCGACGAAGCCATGCTGTGGGCCGCGTATGATGCCGTGCGCTGCCCCACCTTGCTGGTGCGCGGGTCGGAATCCGATCTGCTGTCGCACGAGACGGCCACGCTGATGCTGGGCCGTGGGCCGAAGGCGCAGCTGGTGGAAATCGAAGGCGTGGGCCACGCGCCCACCTTCGTCCACGACGACCAGATCGCCATCGCGCGCAAGTTTTTGCTGGGCAAGTAATCAGAAATACCGCTGTACAGATTTTGAAACAACCGAAAGTAAAAGCATGGAAATTACACGACTGCACGTAGGCAAACGCCTCTCCGAAGTAGCCATCCACAACAACACCATCTACCTGGCTGGCCAGATCGCGGAAGACACCACGCAGGGCATCGTCGGCCAGACGCGCGAAGTGCTGGGCCACGTCGACCGTTTGCTGATGGAAGCGGGCAGCGACAAGACTTGCATCCTGTCCTGCCAGATCTACATCGCCGACATGAAGGATTTTGCCGGCATGAATGAAGTGTGGGACGACTGGGTCGCCTCCGGCCATACGCCGCCGCGCGCCACGGTGGAAGCCAAGCTGGCCAATCCGGCTTGCCTGGTTGAAATCGTCATCATCGCTGCAGAGCGTTAAGCAGTTAAGTTTTCTAGTTGATAAGGTAATACATGGTTTCCATCTCGGCCCCGAACAGCGCCACCTCGGAACAACTGGTAGAGGGGCTGAGTGCGCCGGACAGCGCGCGCGTGCTGGACGCGCTTGCGTATGCCACCGAAGCCTACGGCGACAAGCTGACCTTTGCCGGACGCTCCGCGCTGGACTTCGCCATCGGCGTGGCCACCACCCTGGCATTCCTGCGCAGCGATGCGGAAACGCGCATCGCTGGCCTGATGTTCGAGCTGACCCTGCTCGAGCCGGACACCGCGGCCGATATCGAGCCGCGCTTCGGCAAGCAGGTGTGCGACCTGGCCACCGGCGTGCGCCAGCTGATCCGTTTGCGCGCGCTGACCCAGGCGCAGCACGGCAGCGCTGGCGGACGCGGCAAGAATGCGGCGCAGCAAGCCGTGGCCCAGGTGGAAACCTTGCGCAAGATGCTGCTGGCGATGGCCTCCGACATGCGTGTCGTGCTGGTGCGCCTGGCAGCCTGCGTGACGACCTTGCGTTATTTCGCTGAATTAAAACTTTTCAATGAAATGACGCGTGAATACGGCAAGGAAACGCTCGACCTGTATGCGCCGCTGGCCAACCGCCTCGGCATCTGGCAGCTGAAGTGGGAACTGGAGGATTTGTCGTTCCGCTTCATCGAGCCGGAAGCGTATAAACGCATCGCCAAGATGCTGGAAGAAAAGCGCATGATGCGCGAGGGCTTCGTGTCCTCGGCGATTTTGCGCCTGCAGACGGAACTGGCTTCGGCCGGTATCCAGGCGGAAGTGTTTGGCCGCCCGAAACACATTTACAGCATCTGGAACAAGATGCGCGGCAAGGAGCTGGACTTTACGGCCCTGTACGATGTGCGCGCCTTCCGCGTCATCGTTGCCGATGTGAAAACCTGCTACACGGTGCTGGGCGTGGTCCACAATATCTGGACCCCCATCCCGAAAGAATTCGATGATTACATTTCGCGGCCGAAACCCAACGGTTACCAGTCGCTGCACACGGTGGTGACGGCCGAGGATGGCCGGCCGCTGGAAGTGCAAATCCGCACGAATGAAATGCACAGCTTTGCCGAATACGGCGTGGCCGCGCACTGGCGCTACAAGGAAGAGGGCGGTTCGAACTTTGCCGGCCAGAAGTACGACGAAAAGATCGCCTGGCTGCGCCAGTTGCTGGCCTGGAAAACCGAGGTGGCCGACGCCGTCGTGGGCCAGGAAGAAATCCAGCGCGAATGGGTGGAAAAGCTCAAATCCGCCACCCTGGACGACCGCATCTTCGTCATGACGCCGCAAGCGCGCGTGCTGGAGTTGCCCGTCGGCGCCACGCCCGTCGATTTTGCCTACCACCTGCATACGGACGTGGGCCACCGCTGCCGCGGCGCCAAGGTCGACGGCATCATGGTGCCCCTGAACACGCAACTGAAAAACGGCCAGACCTGCGAAATCATCACGGCCAAGGGCGCGCCTGGCACGGCCGGGCCGTCGCGCGACTGGCTCAGCGCCGGCTACGCCGTCAGCACGCGCACCCGCTCGAAGATCCGCGCCTGGTTTCACGCCATCGACATGCAGGAAACCCTGGCCCACGGCCGCGCGCTGGTGGAGAAATCCCTGCAGCGCGAAGGCAAGACGGCCGTCAACCTCGAAGCGCTGGCGCAAAAGCTGGGTTTTGCCAAGGTAGACGAGCTGTTCCTGTCGGTGGGCAAGGATGAATTCAGCCTGCGCCACGTGGAGCAGGCGCTGCACGACAATGGCGAAGTGGTGGTGCCGGAAGACGCCGTGCTGGTGGGCAAGAGCCGCGCCTCCAGCGTGGAGCAGGGCGCCAAGTCCGGCGTGCTGGTGGTGGGGACCGAGGGCCTGATGACGGTGCTGGCCAAGTGCTGCAAGCCGGCGCCGCCGGACAGCATCGTCGGCTTCGTCACGCGCGGCAAGGGCGTCTCCATTCACCGCGCCACCTGCAAGAATTTCGAGGAAATGCGCGCCAAGGCGCCCGAACGCGTGATCTTCACGGAGTGGGGCAGCACGGGCGGCCACGACACGGTGTATCCGGTCGACATCTTCATTCTCGCCGGCGACCGCCAGGGATTGCTGCGCGACATCTCCGAAATCTTTTCGCGCGAGAAAATCAACGTTATCGGCGTCAACACCCAAAGCGCCAAGGGCCAGGCCCGCATGACGTTTACGGCCGAGATCAGTTCGACGGCGCAGCTGTTGAAGGCGCTGAATGTAATTAAAGACGTGAGCGGGGTGCTTGAGGCCCGTCGCAGCTAGCGCTTTTGGGGTTGTCCAGAGTAACAACACCTGATAAAACCGTAGCGAGCGTCAGTGATTTGTGGCCGAGAAGCGCAACCGTGCTGAAGCACGGTGAGCATCGCCGGCCGCAAAGCGCGACGCGCAGTAGGTTTGATCAGGTGTTTTCGTGCAAGCCCGCCATCGTGGCCGTCTCCGGCTGCAAGGTAATGTGGTCGATGCCATGCTTGCTCAGTAACATCTTCTTGATCGCCCGCAAGACCTTCGGCCAATGGTCGAGGTGTTCGATTTCCACGTGGCCGATCAGGGCCGGCTGGCCTGGCGACATGTCCCACACATGCAGGTCGTGCACGGCAATCACGCCGTCCACTTGCTCCACGTCCGCGCCCACCTGGAGGTAGTCGATGTGCATGGGCACGCCTTCCATCAGGAAGTGGTACGACTCTTTCAATACCCCGAAGGTGGACTTCAGGATCAGCAGGGACACCAGCACCGACAACAGCGGGTCGATCTGCATCCAGCCCGTGAAGTAAATCACGGCGCCGGCGACAATGGCGGCGACGGAACCGAGCAAGTCGCCCATCACGTGGACGAGGGCGGCGCGCGTGTTGACGCTCTGCTTGTCCTTCGACAGGACCCACGCCACCACCAGGTTGATGGCCAGGCCGATGAAGGCGACGACGAAGACCATGCCGCCTTGCACGGTTTGCGGCGTGGAAAAACGCTGCACGGCTTCATAGCAGATCCAGCCCACCACGCACAGCATGGCCAGGCCGTTGACAAAGGCGGCCAGCGCTTCGGCGCGGCCAAAGCCGAACGAGTGGCGCGGCGAGGGCGGGCGGCGCGCGATGAGCTGCGCCAGCAGGGCCAGGCCCAAGGCGGCCGCGTCCGTGACCATGTGGCCCGCGTCGGAAATCAGCGCCAGCGAATTGGACATGAAGCCGGCGATGACTTCGATGCCGGCGAATGACAGGGTCAGGCCCAGCGCCCACGCGAGGATGCTCTGGCTGCGCCCCTCGAACGAGTGGGTATGCTTGGCGTCGCCTTTCAAATGCGCGTGCAAATGGGCGGCGTCGTGTTCGGTACTGTCGTGCGTCGGCTGCATGGCATGCTTCGTGAAATGAACTTGCCGTCAGTGTAATTGAAAAGCAACAAAACAGCCTGCGCATAAAAAAACCTGCAGGCCTTGCGGCGCTGCAGGTTTTTCTTGAAGCACATGGTGTTACTGTGCGGCCGTTTCACCAAACTTGCCTTCACGGAAGTCCTGCACGGCCTGGAACACTTCCGCCTGGGTATTCATGACAAACGGACCGTACTGCGCGATCGGCTCGTTCAGCGGCTTGCCGGCGATGAGTATCACGCGGCCGCCTGCGGGCGCTTCGATGCGCACGCCGTCGGCCCCTGGCGTATTGCTGAAAATGGCCATGCGCAGGGCGGGCACGGCCTTGCCGTCGACCTGCACTTCGCCACGGAAGGTGTAGATGAAAGCGTTATGCCCTTCCGGCAGCGGCTGCTCGAAGCTGGTGCCTGGCGGCAGGTCGATATCCAGGTACAGCGGTTCCGTCAGCTCGCGCTGTACGGCGCCCGTCACGCCATGGCTCTCGCCGGCGATCACTTGCACGGCCACACCCGCGTCCGTCGTGTAGCGGGGAATCTCGCTGCTCGTGAAATCGCGGTACCACGGCGTGCGCATCTTGTCGCGCGCGGGCAGGTTCAGCCACAGCTGGAATCCTTCCATCACGCCTTCTTCCTGCTCCGGCATTTCCGAATGGATCACGCCGCTGCCGGCCGTCATCCATTGCACGCCGCCCGAGGTCAGCAAGCCTTCGTTGCCCGCGCTGTCCTTGTGGCGCATGCGCCCCGTGATCATGTACGAGACCGTTTCGAAGCCACGATGCGGATGCTCGGGGAAGCCGGCGATATAGTCGTTCGGCTTGTCGCTGGCGAAATTGTCAAGCATCAGGAACGGGTCGAGCCGGCGCTGCAGCTGCTGCGTCAGCACGCGGTTGATCTTCACGCCGGCGCCATCCATGACGGCCTGGCCGGCGATCACGCGCTCGACGGCGCGTGCCTTGTTGACGGTGATGATATCGCTCATTGTTTTCTCCTGTTTGGGGTCAGACCCGCCGGAACTCGGCGTCTCCGTCTGACCGCAGCTTGGTACGTGCATTACACCAGGATGGCGTTGATCTCGGCGTCCGCCTGGGCTTGCGCCTTGGCCACGGCTTCCGGACCCATGCCCATGCCTTCCGAATACACATATTGCACGTCGGTCATGCCCAGGAAGCCGAACATGGTGTTCAGGTAAGGCACCTGGCTGTCGTTGGCGCTGTCGCGGTGCAAGCCGCCGCGGGACAGGCCCACATAGACTTTCTTGCCGCTCAGCAGGCCAACTGGGCCGTTTTCCGTGTACTTGAAGGTGACGTTGGCGCGGGCGATCGCGTCGAACCAGCTTTTCAGTTGCACGGTGATGCCGAAGTTGTACATCGGCGCGCCGATGACGATCACGTCAGCTGCTTGTACTTGGGCAATCAGGGCGTCGTCCAGGGCGATGCGGGCCGCTTGCTCCGGCGTGCGTTTATCGGCTGGGGTAAACAGCGCTTGCAGGGTCGGCTCGTCGAGCACGGGGTGCGGTGCGGCGGCCAGGTCGCGGCGCACGAGGGCGGCGCCAGGGTTGGCTGCTTGTACGCGGGCGACGATGGCGTCAGCCAGGCGGGTCGAGGCGGAGCCGGTGCTGCGGGCGCTGGAATTGATTTGCAGGATGTTCATCTTGTTTTCTCCGTTGTGAGGTGTCTTGCGATGGATGAACTATAGCAATTCCAAAATTGATGCGGAAGCCGTTAAAATGGATAACATTAATCCACCCATGGAACAATCAAAAGTATGGATATCGATCCCGGAGATTTGCTGCTGTTTGCCAGAGTCGTCGAATGCGGCAGTTTCAGTCGTGCCGCCGTGCGCGTGGACTTGCCCAAGTCGACCCTGTCGCGGCGCATTTCGCAGCTGGAAGCCAAATTGGGCGAGCGCCTGCTGCTGCGCACGACGCGCAAGCTGGCGCTGACGGAGTTTGGCGCCAGCCTGCTCGAGCATGCGCGCAAGGTGGTGGAAGAAACGGAGGCGGCTGGCGCACTGGCGCAGCACCGCCAGGCCGGCCCCAGCGGCTTGCTGCGCATTTCCATGCCGGCCGACTTCGGTGACGCGCTGATGCGCCAGGTGCTGGCCGAGTTCGTGCGCCGCTATCCGGCCATTTCGCTGGAACTGGACTTGTCGGCGCGCCGGGTGGATTTGCTGGAAGAGAACTTCGACCTGGCCATCCGCATGGGCAACCTGCCTGACGATGCCAGCCTGTCGGCGCGCCGCGTGGCCTTCAGTACCTTGGCCCTGTACGCCTCGCCGCAATACACGAGCGTGCACGGCTTGCCCGAGCATCCCGATGATCTGTATGGCCACGATCTGCTGAGTTTGCCAAGGGCCGTGCATGGCCTCGTGCACTGGACTTTGATACGTGGCAAGACGACGTGGGAGCGCGACTTGCCCGTGCGCCTGCTGGCCAACTCGCCGGAATTGCTGGTGCGCATGGCGTGCACGGGTGTGGGCATCGCGGCCAGCACGGACCGCTTTGCCAAGGCCTATGTGGCGACGGGGGAATTGGTGCGCGTGTTGCCGGAATGGAGTTTCCCGCTGGTCACGGGCTGGGCCGTGTTTCCCGGCCGGCGCTTGATGCCGGCCAAGACGCGCGCGTTCCTGGACTTGATGGAGGAGATGTACAAAACGGACGCGCCCGTGTAGGCGCGTCCCGTTGGCTTACCTGGGCAGGTTGCCCATGACTTCGCCCAGCTGCACGGGGCCGGCTGGTTGCCAATTGGCGTTGAATTGCACGGTGTCTTTCGGGAACAGCATGACGACGGTGGAACCGAGCAGGAAGCGGCCCAGTTCTTCGCCCTGTTTCAGCACGACATTGTCGTTCGCATAGCTCCAGTCGCGGATCTCACCGGTACGGGGCGGATTGACGACGCCGTGCCAGACGGTGGCCATGCTGCCGACGATGGTAGCGCCGACCAGGGTCATGACGAAGGGGCCGTTGGCCGTGTCGAACACGCAGACGACGCGCTCGTTGCGGGCGAACAGGCCGGGAATGCCGCGCGCCGTCGTCGGGTTGACGGAAAACAGTTCACCGGGCACATAAATCATGCGCGTCAAACGGCCGTCGCACGGCATGTGGATGCGGTGGTAGTCGCGCGGGCTCAGGTACAGGTTGGCGAAGCTGCCGTGCTCGAACTGGGCCGCCAGGGCCGCATCGCCGCCGACCAGGGCCGTGGTGCTGAAGTTGTGGCCCTTGGCCTGGAAGATCTGGTCCTTGTCGATCGTGCCGAACTGGCTGATGCGGCCGTCGACGGGGCAGACGTAGTCGGCCCTGGCCAGCGGACGGGCATCGGGGCGCAGCGCGCGCGTGAAAAAGTCGTTGAAGCTGGTGTAGTGCGTGATGTCCGGGTCCAGCGCCTCATCCATGTTGACGTTGTAGCGGCCGACGAACCAGCGGATCAGCCGCGTGGTCATGGCACCGCCCTTGGCGCCGGCGATGCGGCCGGCGAAGTTGGTCAACGCTCCTTTTGGAAGCAGATATTGGGGCAGGACGGCAAGACGGTCAGACACGATGGGAAGCCTTTGACGGGATGATCGGAATAATGGCGAAAACGCATTATAGCGGCGATGTGGCGCGCAATGATACGAACCGCACGAGACACAGCTTTCCTGTGCTCTTGCCGAATTTAATTCTCCATAAGAAATATTTTCGGGAAGCCGTGCCATACGGGCAAAATTGCCGCAAAATACAGCTGCCAATTTTTTGCTTTTTAGCTATTTTTATTCAGTTCACTTTTCAGCCCAGCCATGATGCCACGCCGTTCGTTCCGTCTCACCGTTGTTGCCTCCGCCGTCCTGTTTGCCTGCCATGTCCATGCCCAGCAGTCCGAAACGTCCGCAGCCGATGGCCTGAGCGCCGCGCCAGCCAAGGCCGATAAGGCAGCCGCGCCAGCCATGCAGACGGTGGAAGTGAAGGGCGGCTATGACCCGCGCCGCGACGACACGGCCAGCAAGATGATTGTCAGCAGCGAGGAAATCCTCAAGTATGGCGATACGAATGTCACCGACGTGCTCAAGCGCCTGCCCGGCATTACCGTCACGGGCGCGGCGGGGCGCCCGGGCGGGGAAATCCGCATGCGCGGCCTGGGCAGCGGCTACACGCAAATCCTGCTCAATGGCGAACGGGCACCGGCCGGTTTTTCACTCGATACCCTGTCGCCCGACGTCATCGAGCGCATCGAAATCCTGCATGCTGCCAGCGCCGAGTACAGCACGCAGTCGATCGCCGGCACGATCAATGTGGTGCTGAAGAAAGCTGTGAAGACGGCGCAGCGCGACGTGAAACTGGGCGCGGGCGGCGGCCGCGATGCGTTTTCCAGCAATGGCAATCTGCAATGGTCGGACAAGGACGGCATTTTTTCGTATTCGCTGGCCGCCTCGTTCTACCGCTACGATTACCAGTACGACAATCCCGCCGACAAGCCGGCGCTGGACCTCGGCTATTTGCCCGATGGCCGGCAAAACCTGCTGCGCCGCATTACCGGCACGGGCCATGGCCGTTCCGAGGGCATCAATCTGTCGCCCCGCTTGAACTGGGCCTACGCGGACGGCGACAGCCTGACGGCGCAGTTTTTCCTGAATGCCGGACGCAGCGAGAACCGCAGCCATAACCTGACCGAGACGCTGCTGGGCGCGCGGCCCGAATACGACACCAATGATGGCACGTCGGGCAATGACTTTGTTTTTGGCCGGACGGACCTGAGCTGGGTGCGCAAGCTTGAAGGCGGCGCCAGGCTGGAACTGGGCGTACGGGCCAGCGCCACCAGCAACACGGCCGACAGCCATCCGCTCGGCTATATCGATGGCACGGGGCTGGCGCTGGACCGCAAGGTGCGCGTCAAGGCGAGCTACAGCAGCCTGTCGTCCACCGGCAAGTATTCCACGCCGTGGATGCCGGGCCACGCGCTGTCCATGGGCTGGGATGGCACCGTCAGCCAGCGCGAGGAAGCGCGCCGCCAGCGCGAGCAAGCGTTGCCGGGCGGCCAGCCACCCGTGAACAGCGATGAGCATTTCGATGCCGATATCAAGCTCCTGGCCGTGTATGCGCAGGATGAATGGGATATCACGCCGCGCTGGTCCATGTATGCGGGCCTGCGCTGGGAAGGCATTGACACGCGCAGCGCGGGCGACACCTTTGACGCCGTGCAGCAGCGCAGCAGCGTCTGGAGTCCGCTGCTGCAAACCCTGTGGAAGCTGCCCGATACCAAGGGCGACCAGGTACGCCTGGCCCTGACGCGCACCTACAAGTCGCCGTCCACGTCCAACCTGATCCCGCGCCGTAGTATTGCCACGAACAATAGCCAGACGGATCCTGACCGGGTCGGCAATCCAAACTTGAAACCGGAGCTGGCGCTGGGCCTCGATGCCTCGTACGAACATTACTGGGCCGAAGGCGCCTTGCTCAGCGCGCGCGCCTCGGCCCGCCGCATTGACGGCTACACGCGCCAAGGCTTGCTGTTCATCGATGAACGCTGGGTCTCCACGCCCATCAACGATGGCCGCGCAAATACTCAGACACTGGAACTGGAAGCGAAGTTCCCCTTGCGCGCCGTGCTGGCCGCACCCATGCCGGCGCTCGACCTACGGGCCAGCATCAGCCGCAACTGGTCGCAGGTGGAGCATGTGCCGGGGCCGAACAACCGGCTCGACCAGCAGACGCCCCTTAGCGGCAATGTCGGGCTCGACTACAAGACGCCCGATGGCGTCCTGAGCACGGGCGGCAGCTTCAACTTCCGTACAGGCGGCCCCGTGCGCATCACGGAGCGCCAGAGCGCCTATACGTCGCCGCGCCGCGACCTCGACCTGTATGCCGTGTGGAAATTCGATGCAAAGAACCAGTTGCGCGTGGCCGTGTCGAATTTGCTGGCGCAAGATTTTGAAAGCAATACCTACTACACGGATGCCAGCGGCACCATTGCCCGCACGGGCGTGTCGCCCACTTCGCCGCAGGCGCGCGCGACCATGGAAATGAAGTTCTGAGCGCCGTGCCTTGCCGATGAAAATCCCGGCCGGCACCCCCGCTGGCCTATAATCTCGGCAATCGCGCGCACGGCCTGTCCGTGCGCGCCGCCTTTTACTTTGCCAAGATTGCTTTTCCCATGACGTTTTCCTCCCTCGGCCTGATCGATCCCCTGGTCCGCAAACTCGATGAGCTTGGCTATGCCAAGCCCACGCCCGTGCAGGCGCAGGCGATTCCCGCCGTGCTGGCCGGGCGCGACCTGATGGCCGCCGCCCAGACGGGCACGGGCAAGACGGCAGGCTTTGCCGTGCCCCTGTTGCAGCGCCTGACCCTGGAAGGCGTGGTGGCGCCGCAGTGCGTGCGCGTGCTGGTGCTGGTGCCCACGCGCGAACTGGCCGAGCAAGTGTATGCCAGCTTCCGCAGCTATGGCGGCAACTTGCCGCTGCGCAGTTTTGTCGCTTATGGCGGCGTGCCCATCGAGCCGCAGATCAGCAAACTGCGCAAGGGCCTCGACGTGCTGGTGGCCACGCCGGGCCGCTTGCTGGACTTGCAGACGCAGGGCGCCGTGAAGTTCGAACAGGTGCAGACCCTGGTGCTGGACGAAGCCGACCGCATGCTCGACCTGGGCTTCGAGCGCGAACTCGATTTGCTGCTGATGACCATGCCCAAGCAGCGTCAGACCCTGCTGTTCTCGGCCACCTTCTCGGACGCCATCCGCGCCATGGCGAAAACCATGCTCAAGGACCCTGTTTCCGTGGAGGTGAGCGCGCGCAACAGCACGGTGAAAGCCGTGAAGCAGTCGGTGATCGTGTGCGACAAGAAACGCAAGCCGGAATTGTTCCTGCACCTGCTGAAGAAGAAGCGCTGGGGCCAGGTACTGGTCTTCGTCAAGACGCGCAAGGGCGTCGAGCAACTGGTGGCGACCTTGCTGGAGCAGGGTCTGCGCACCGATTCGATCCACGGCGACAAGACACAACCCAACCGCCTGCGCGCGCTGGCCCGTTTCAAGGCGGCCGAGGTGCAAGTGCTGGTGGCCACCGACGTGGCCGCCCGCGGCCTGGATATCGACCAGTTGCCGATCGTCGTCAATTTCGACTTGCCCACGGTGGCCGAAGACTATATCCACCGCATCGGTCGCACGGGCCGCGCGGGCGCCTCGGGCGAAGCGGTATCGCTGGTCTGCGCCGACGAGGTGGAATTGCTGTCGGCCGTGGAAGCGCTGACGCGGCAAACCCTCAAGCGCCATGAGGAACCGGGTTTCGAGGCGGAACACCGCGTGCCGGGCACGTCGGCCGGCGGCACCATCCAGAAGAAGGCCGTGAAAGTGCTGGCACCGAAGGCGGCAGAGAGAGCGAAAAAGCGCCGCTTCTACAAATAGTCGGCAGGTGCAAGGCGCGCAGCACGGATATGCCATTCGTGCCATCATGCGCCTATGACCTCGATACCTTTGTTCCCGCTCAATACGGTGCTGTATCCCGATGGCTATCTGCCCCTGCAGATCTTCGAGGTGCGCTACCTGGACATGATACGCAAGTGCATCATGGGCGAGCAGCCGTTCGGCGTGGTCCAGCTGCTGGACGGCGCGGAAGTGCGCAAGCCGGGCCAGCTGGAAACGCTGGCACCCGTGGGCACCCTGGCGCGCGTCATCGACTGGGCCGCGCCGCTGTCGGGCTTGCTGCAAATCAAATGCATGGGCATGCAGCGTTTTCACATCGTCTCCAGCGCACAGCTGAAGCACGGCCTGTGGACGGCGCAGATTGAAACCTTGGCGCCCGACAAGGCCATTCCCATTCCCCAGGAGCAGCAGAACGTGGCCGATGCGCTCGGCGCGCTGATACGCACCTTGCAGGAGCAAAAGATTCCGCCTGAGCAAATGCCGCTGCAGCCGCCATACCGGCTCGACGAGTGCGGCTGGGTGGCGAACCGCTGGTGCGAACTGCTGTCGCTGAACGCCATGCAAAAGCAGCTTTTGCTGAGCCAGGACAATCCCGTGCTGCGCCTGGAACTGGTGCAGGACATGCTGACGGAAAACGGCTTGCTGGAAGACTGAAGCAGTGCATGCCGCATGTTTGCACAATGTCACGTTGTGTAATTGCAATTTCTATTGAGAAATACTTTACGCTTTGCCGCCGCTGGCATAAGATGATGCCCCTGAGCAAGATGGCCCCCGGCAACATTCAAGAGTAGACAACATGGCAAAAGTAAGCGCGGAACAGATCAATGCGGCAATGGAAGCGATGGCGGCCGAAGGCCTGGCCATCACGGTGCGCGCGCTGCGCGAGCGGCTGGGCAATGGCGCCTGCCTGGGCACCATCAGCAAGCTCCTGCAACGCCGCAAGGCCGGTGCGCAGCGCCAGATCGCGGCTGCCGCCGAACTGTCGCCCGTGCTGCAGCAAGCCATCCTCGATTATGTAGGACAGGAATTGAG
The DNA here is from genome assembly GCF_002878455.1 of Janthinobacterium sp. AD80. Lineage (GTDB taxonomy): Bacteria > Pseudomonadota > Gammaproteobacteria > Burkholderiales > Burkholderiaceae_D > Janthinobacterium. Next base: position 2,080 of record NZ_NRDQ01000062.1, on the reverse strand, counting down.
CGCCAGCCACAGCGCGCATGAAGCCGAGATGAATGACAATCAACAGGAATTGATGGACCTGGCCAGCGAGAACGAGCGCCAGCAAGAGCTGCTCGACCTGCAGGCAGGCGAGCTGGAGACCCTGCGCGAGGAACTCGAGCGCGAGCGTCAAGTGGCGAACCAGGCCCGCACGGACCTGGCCAAGGCGCAGCTGCGCCTGGAAGGCTTGCCGCGCCTGGAAGAGGCGGCCGAGCAGGCGCGCATGGACCTGGCCAAGGCGCAATTCAAGCTCGAAGGCATTCCTCGCCTGGAAGAAGCTGCCGAAGCGGCGCGTGCCGAATTGATCCAGGCCCAGCTGAAGCTGGAAAGCCTGACGCGCGTGGAAACGGAACTGGCCGCCGCGCGCCTGGAACTGGAAGCGGAGCGCGAAGAGCTGGGCGAAACGCGCGCCGAGCTGGACGAGGAGCGCACCTTGCGCATCAAGGCGCAGCAGTTCATCGTCGATCCCATCTTCAAAACCCCTGTCTGAGAACGCATGGCCTAAGCTGCTGCGCGTCGGTATAGGCGGCCTGCGATGCGCACTGGCTCGGCGCCTCCGTACCAAGTACGGAGGCGCTTCTCGGCCAGCTTTCCCTTCCGCTCGCTACGGTGTTGTCAGGTGTCGATACGTTGCCTGTCTGATGCAGCAACAAGGTGTCGATAACCGTATGGAGCCGGCCGCAACAAGATAAGTGTCGATACGGCGCATGTTTGACGCGGCGCCATAGTGATGCCGTATGTTAAGCGGCGCACGGAAGCGTGCAGCGCTGCATCGCAGAATGGTTGCGGGACTTTGCGCGACGGGGGCGGGGATGCAGGCGTTGATAGTGATTGGTGCTTCGGCGGGCGGCATGGATGTTTTGTCCGCCATCTTTGCAGGTCTGCCCGCCAGCTTGCCGGCGCCCGTGCTGGTGGTGACGCATCTGGGGGCGCGCAAGAGCCTGCTGCCCGAGATCCTCGGCAAGACGTCCGCCTTGCCCGTGCGCTTCGCCGAGGAGCGCGAACCCGTGCGTCCCGGGCGCATCCTGCTGGCACCGCCGGACCGGCATATGCTGGTGGCCAACACGGCTGGCCAGCCCAGCATCGAACTGACGCGGGGGCCGAAGGAAAACCATACGCGTCCCGCCATCGATCCCCTGTTTCGCAGTGCCGCCGCCGCTTTCGGCCCGAAGGTGGTGGGCGTGATCCTCAGCGGCTATCTCGACGATGGCACGGCCGGCTTGCAGGCCATCAAGGCCTGCGGCGGCAAGGCACTGGTGCAGGAGCCGCAGGAGGCGCACGCGCCCTCGATGCCGCAAAGTGCGATCGACCATGTGGAGGTGGACTGGCGTTTGCCGGTGGCGGAAATCGCCCCGGCCCTGCTGGCGCTGGCCAGCGGCAAGCCTTTGGCCCTTCAGCAGGCACAGCCGGTACAGCCTGTCCCCCATTGGATCGCCGTGGAAAACCGTTTTGCCAGGGGAGTGGGAAACATGGAACAACTGGAAAAGATCGCCACGCCATCGACCTTCACCTGTCCCGAATGCCAGGGTACCCTGTGGGAGTTGAACGGCCAGCAGCCGCAGCGCTTTCGCTGCCATACGGGCCACAGTTTCACGGCAAAAATTCTTGGGGAACTCCAGCATGACAAGGCGGAAGAGGCCATCTGGGCCGCCGTGCGGGCGCTGCAGGAAAAGGAAAAGCTGTACCTGAGCCTGGCCGCCAAGGCCCAGGCCTGGCTGCATCCGGGCACGGCCAGCGAGTATGGCCTCAAGGCGCGCGAGGCTGGCGAACAGGCCGAGCTGCTCAAGCGGGCCTTGCTGGCTTAAAATAGCGCACTGGCGCGCCATGCCGCGCGACATCTTGTTAGCAAAGAAGGTTTATGCCCGTAGAAAAAAATCTGCCGCCCCAGCTGGCGGCGGCCCCCATGCCGGCGCGCGCCTTGCCGCCCCGGCCGCCCGCCGAATTCAGCTCTCCCGAAGCGGCCCTTGCCCGCAAGCAGGCGCGCGAGCACAAGGATGCGCAGGTGCGTGGCGTGACGTCCATCCACGCCATGCGCGAGGCCATCCGCCACGCGGCGCGCGCT
>NZ_NRDQ01000061.1 GCF_002878455.1 Janthinobacterium sp. AD80 | reverse complement strand
CCGCCGGCCGCCGCCTTGCCGCCGCTGCCAGCCGTGCCGGCCGGCATGACACCGGACATGCTGGCCACGCACCAGGCCTACTGGCAGGCGGTGGCCGCGCAATACGACACGACGGACGCGGTGATTCAGCTCGACAATGCTTTCTGGGGTTCGATGGCCAGACCCGTGCTGTCGCATTACGAGCAGCAGCTGAGCATGGTCAACCGCGACAATGCCTGGTATGCGCGCATGCGCTTTCCTGCGGACTTCGAGGCGGCGCGCGCGGCAGCCGCCAGGGCGCTGGGCGTGGGCATCGATGAAATCGTGCTGACGCGGGGCGCGACGGAAGCGCTGCAAGTCTTGATCGCCGGCTATAACCGCTTGCGTCCCGGCGATACCGTGCTCTACGCGGACATCGATTACGACAATATGATCACCGTCACGCGCTGGCTGCGGCAGCGGCGCGGCGCCGAGGTGGTGTCGATCGCCATCCCGGAACCATTTACGCACGATAGCGTCGTGGCCGCGTATGTTGCCGCCATGGAGCGCCATCCGAAGCTGAAACTGATGCTGCTCACGCATGTGAATCACCGCAATGGCATGGTCTTGCCCGTGGCCGAGATCAGCCGCCTGGCGCGCGAGCGGGGCATCGATGTCATCGTCGACACGGCGCACGGCTTTGGCCAGCTGGACATGACGATACCCGACCTGCAGGCGGACTTTGCCGGTATCAACCTGCACAAGTGGATCGGTGCGCCCGTGGGCGTGGGCGCCATCTACATCAAGCGGGGCAGGGTGGCCGACATTGACCCCTTTATGGGCGAAGTGCGGGACGAGACTGCGGGCGACGACATCCGCACCCGCGTGCACACGGGCACGGTGAATTTCGCCGCCTACCTGAGCCTGCCCACGGCGCTGGACTTGCATGCGCACATCGGCGTGGCCAACAAGCAGGCGCGGCTGCGGCTGCTGCGCAACCGCTGGGTGGAGGCGGCGCGCGGCATCGACGGCATCGAGGTGCTGGCGTCAGCCGATCCACGCCTGACGAGCGCTATCGCGTCGTTCCGCTTGAAACGCAAGACGAGCGTGGCCGATAATTTTGCCCTGTCGAAAAAACTGGTGCAGGAGCACGGTATCTTTGCCGTGCCGCGCGATGGCCTGGCCAACGGCGCGTGCGTGCGCGTGACGCCGGGCATCTTTACGCCGGAGTCGCATCTGGACAAGCTGGTGGCGGCACTGCGCAAGGTAGCCAAGGGCTGATGAAGAGGGAAACGCAGGGAACGCGGCCCGCCTGCGACAGGCGGGCCGCGTGATGGCGACGCTGTTAATGCATCAACGCTGCGAATACAGCGATCAAGCGCGCAGGGTCGCCAGGATCGGTTGCAGTACGGCAGCACCCAGGGCGGCGCTGCGGGCACCGCTCCAGCCCGTTTGCGGGTCGGGATCGTTGGCATTGTCCTTGAACGGCAGTTCCAGGGTCAGGGCCAGGCAGCCGAAGGCGTGCGTGATGTGGGGCGAACCCATGGTCAGCACTTCCGGCGTGAACGGGCCGTCTTCATAGCCGTACACATCCTGGAAGTCGGGGCTGGCCACCTTGAAATCGGCGATGAAGCGGTCTTGCTCGGCTTTTTGCGCCGGCGTGAAATTCTCCAGCGCATCGCTGCCGGCCACGAATACGTAAGGCAAACCTTCGTCGCCATGCACGTCGAGGAACAGGTCGCAGCCGATTTCATGCATCTTCTGCTTCACCAGGAACACTTCCGGGCTGCGCTCCATCGTCGGCGTCATCCATTCACGGTTCAGGTTGGCGCCAGCCGCGTTGGTGCGCAGGTTGCCATGCACGGAACCGTCCGGATTCATGTTCGGCACCACGTAGAAGACGGCGTCTTGCAGGCATTGGCGGGCAAACGGATTGGCCTGGTCCAGCAATGCTTCGAGCATGCCTTCGACAAACCATTCAGCCATCGTTTCACCGGGGTGCTGGCGCGCGATGACCCAGACTTTCGTCTCGGCATCGGCATCGCCCACCACCAGCAGATTCATGTCGCGGCCTTCGACAGTGCTGCCCAGGTCGATCAAGCGCACCAGCGGCGACGCTTGGGCGCTGTCGATCAGGGCCAGGTGGCGGTCCCATGGATACGGCTCGAAGTAGGCGTAGTACACGCTTTCTTCTTCCGGCGTGTGTTCGATGGTCATCACCGTGCCGTCATAGCTGGTCGGCACGCGGAACCACGTTTCGCGGTCGTAGCTGGCGACAGCCTGGTAGTCTTTCCAGCCGTCCGGGTAGGCCGACTTGCCCGCATTCATGAAGCGGATCGTGCACGCCTCGCCCTGCGCGCCTTGCAGGCGGAAGTAAAACCACTGCGTGATGTCGGCGTGGGAATCCTTGCGGATATTCAGCTCGATGGATTGGGCATCGTCGGCGCGCAGCACCTCGATCGCGCCGGCATCGAATTGCTGGCTGATTTTAATGGTCATGTGTGTTCCTGATAAAAACGTATGGGTTTTGCATCGTGTGCAATGGCGCGATGATACCCGTTTTAGCCGCGCCTTTGTGCTGGCGCAAACGGCGTAGTGCATGCTTTGCTAAGGTGATAGCTCCAACATGGGGAGAGCATCATGGACGACAACGGCAACCACATCCGCGAGCTGGAAAAGAAAGTCAGCGCCCTCAGCGACGCCCTGGCGCATCTGGGCAAGGGCACCACCTTGCAGGAATTGCTGCGCATCCTGCGTTTTCCCGGCTACACGACACCGGCCGAGTTCACCTTCAACGCGGCCATCCTCGACACCATGCTGGTGCAGGCCAATGCGCTGGAAAAGCTGGGGCAGGATTTGCTGGCAGGGGCCAAGCAAGTGGTGGTGAAGCAGTGAACGCCTGAGAAAATGTCCATGGCGGCGTTGCGTTGCCTTGGCGTACTAGTCGTACTGCCTGCGGCCACGCGCCTGGCCCTGAACATTTTTCAGACGTTCAAGTAGTCAGGCCGCCAAAACGTTCAAAAAACCACGGCTCGACGTCGGGGGCATGCTCATCCTCGCGCCGCAATGTCGCCAGGATATGTTCCTCGGCCGGCGCATATGTGATGCGGTACAGGTCGCGGGCCAGCGCGTAGGCTTGCGTGCCGGGCCACGGTTCGGGCAGCAGTTCGACGGGCAGTTGCGGGTCGTGCAATTGCACGCGGCGGTAGGCGTGCGTCAGCAGCGAGCGGATGACGAACGCCTGCTCCGCATCGAACACGGGTTCTTGCTGCAACACGGTCAGCAGCGGCTGGAAGCTGGCAATGAATTTTGCGTAGCCGGCCATCACTTCCGACAGATCCCAGCATTCACCCACCATGTCGCGTAGGGGGCGCGCGCTCACGCCCGGCAATTCCGTGGTGTGGCAGACATACAGCTTGCCTTGGACCTCGTTGCGCACAAGAATGTCTTCCAGCGCTTCCGCATTGCTGGCCGGGTGGCCAAAGATGCCGGGGGAAATCAAACCATAGCCGGCCCACAATAATTCCTTGCGCAGTGCGCCCCGTTCCGCGGCGCCGATGCTGCCGGCCGGGCCGATCACCAGAGTCCAGCTGCCATCCCAGTGCACTACCAATGGCGCATAGATGCGGCGGTAGGCGCGCTCGAAGCGGGCCAGCGCGTCCGGACGTATCGTGTAGGCGCTGCGGCGGCCATCCCTTTGCGAGCTGAGCCAGCCTTCCTGCGCCAGGCGGAACACGCTGGTGCGCAATAGCCGGTCATTCACGCCGAACGGCGCCAGCAGGTCGATCAGACTGCCCAGCCAGATGGCGCCGCCGCGCGGCACGATGGCGTCGCCAAAAATCGTCATCACCAGGGACTTCGAGCGCGGTGGGTCGCTTTCCAGGAAATCGGCTATCCATGCCGTGCAGCGGGTGTTCTTCATGTGGTTCCGGTCTGGCCGTGTTGCGGTCGATTCAATAAAAGCAGCAGTTTACTTGGCTGCGCGGGTAGCGCGTCAATAATTTGCCGGGCGCGCTGGTAGTGCTCCGGAGTGTTTTCTCATAAGCAATATCATACGCACAAAAAAGCTGCACAAGATACGATTTTTTAAAATGATTCACATCAAGTGTATGCAAATCGTTTTTTGTATCGTATTATTGCTTCATCGCGCTGCGCTGCTGCGCAACATCAAGACATGGGAGACACATCATGTACGCACAAATGGTTGAAACCGGCCTCAAAAATGTCCGCTCCATCGATGACATGGGGCAGGAAGAACGCGCTTTCCAGGCGCGCATCGACGAAGGCATCAAGATCGAAGCCAAGGACTGGATGCCGGACGCCTACCGCAAGACCTTGATTCGCCAGATTTCGCAGCACGCGCACTCGGAAATCGTCGGTCAGTTGCCTGAAGGTAACTGGGTCACGCGCGCCCCGACCCTGAAACGCAAGTCCATCCTGCTGGCAAAGATCCAGGATGAAGCGGGCCACGGCCTGTACCTGTATAGCGCTGCGGAAACCCTGGGCGTGTCGCGCGACGATCTGCTGGCCGCCTTGCACTCGGGCAAAGCCAAATATTCCAGCATCTTTAACTACCCCACCCTGTCGTGGGCCGACATGGGCGCCATCGGCTGGCTGGTCGACGGTTCCGCCATCATCAACCAGATTCCCCTGTGCCGCTGCTCGTATGGCCCGTATGCGCGCGCCATGATCCGTGTCTGCAAGGAAGAATCGTTCCATGCGCGCCAGGGCTACGACATCATGATGTCGCTGTGCAAGGGCACGCCGGCACAGAAAGCCATGGCGCAAGATGCCCTGAACCGCTGGTGGTGGCCGTCGCTGATGATGTTCGGCCCGTCCGACGCCGCTTCCGTCAACAGCGCCCAGTCGGCGCAATGGCGCATCAAGCTGTTCTCGAACGACGAATTGCGCCAGCGCATGGTCGACCAGACCGTGCCGCAAATTGAATACCTGGGCTTGACCGTGCCCGATCCCGACCTGAAATTCAATGCCGAAACGGGCCACTATGAATTCGGCGAGATCGACTGGTCCGAGTTCAACAACGTCCTGAAGGGCAACGGCCCGTGCAACCGCGAGCGCCTGCAAACGCGCGTGAAAGCGTATGAAGATGGCGCATGGTTCCGCGATGCCTTGGTCGCGTATGCAGACAAGCAAGCCGCTAGCAAAGCGGCAGCCTGAATATAAATACACAGATAGGGGATAGCAACATGAGCAAAGAATGGCCATTGTGGGAAGTTTTCATCCGCAGCCAGCACGGCCTGGCGCACAAGCATGTGGGCAGCCTGCACGCGTCCGACGCCACCATGGCGGTCAACCACGCGCGCGATGTCTACACGCGCCGCAATGAAGGCGTGAGCATCTGGGTGGTGCGCGCGGCCGATATCGTCGCCAGCAGTCCCGGCGACAAGGGTGCCCTGTTCGAACCGTCGAACAGCAAGGTGTACCGCCATCCCACCTTCTTCCCGATGCCGGAAGAAGTCAAGAACCTGTGATGGGAGCGCCTGTAATGGATGACAAGGTCAATTATCTTTTTCGCCTGGGCGACAACGCCCTGATCCTCAGCCAGCAGCTGTCGCAGCTGTGCGGCAAGGGTCCGGCGCTGGAAGAAGACATGGCGCTGACCAACGTGGCGCTGGACTTGCTGGGCCAGACGCGCTTGTGGTTCAGCTATGCGGCGGAACTGGAAAACGCGGGTCGCGACGAGGACGATATCGCCTTTTTGCGCGACGCCCATGATTTCAAGAACTGCCTGCTGGTCGAACAGCCGAACGGCAATTACGCCGACACCATGATGCGCCAGTTCTTCTTCGACAGCTGGCATTACTTCCAGCTGCTGGAGCTGCTGAAATCGACGGATGGCCGCATCGTCGAAGTGGCGCAAAAGTCGATCAAGGAAGTCACGTACCACCTGCGCCGCAGCGGCGACCTGATCGTGCGCCTGGGCGATGGCACGGCGGACAGCCACGCGAAAACGCAAGCCGCCGCCGACAAGCTGTGGATGTACACGGGCGAGATGTTCACGTACGATGCCGTCGACCAGGCCATGGTCGCTGCCGGCATCGCGCCGCCATCGGACATCCTGCGCCAGGCCTTCCTCGAACACGTGGCCGAGATCTTCGCTGAAGCCACCTTGACCATGCCGGCGCCCGACGCCTGGATGCAAAAGGGCGGCAAGCAGGGCACGCACACGGAACACCTGGGTTTTATTCTGGCGGAGATGCAGTTCCTGCAGCGCGCCTATCCCGGGGCGGAGTGGTAATGCATACGGCCGCTGGCGCCGCGACGCTGGATGCCGCCCAGGTCTGGGCCTGGCTCGGCGACGTGCCGGACCCGGAAATTCCCGTCATTTCGGTGGTGGACCTGGGCATCGTGCGCGCCGTCGACGTGGTCAGCAGCGAAGAGTGCATCGTGACGATCACGCCCACGTATTCGGGCTGCCCGGCCATGCAGGTGATCGCCGATGCCGTCACCGAGGCCTTGCGCAGCCATGGCGTGGACAAGGTGACCCTGGTGAACCAGCTGTCGCCCGCCTGGACCACGGACTGGATGAGCGAAGCGGGCAAGGCCAAGCTGAAAGGCTATGGCATCGCCCCGCCGCAGCAGCAGGTGATCGACATCAGCGGCCTGCGTAGCGGAACAGCGGGTGGCGTCAAGCGCCAGCCCATGCCGAAGCTGGACGTGATCTGCCCGAACTGCGGCTCGACGCATACGCAGCTGACCAGCCAGTTCGGCTCCACGCCGTGCAAGGCGCTGTACAAATGCATCGATTGCCGCGAACCGTTTGATTACTTCAAGTGCCACTAAAAAAACCAGGCACACGTTCCGAAGAAACTGGAGATGAAGCATGAGTAAATTTTATCCGCTGTGCGTGGCCAACGTGCGCAACGAAACGCGCGACACCATCGCCGTCACGTTCGACGTGCCGGCGGAACTGCAGCAGCAGTTCCGCTTCCAGCAGGGCCAGCACCTGACCCTGCGCGCCAATATCAACGCGGAAGACGTGCGCCGCTCGTATTCCATCTGTTCCGCGGTGCAGGACGGCAGCCTGCGCGTGGCCATCAAGCGCACGCCCGGCGGCGCCTTTTCCACCTGGGCGAATGACACCCTGAAAGCCGGCGCCACCATCGACGTGATGCCGCCCATGGGCCACTTCAACGTGCCGCTCGACTGCGTCAACCGCAAGCATTACCTGGCATTCGCGGCCGGCAGCGGCATCACGCCCATCCTTTCCATCATCAAGACCACCCTGCTGACGGAACCCCTGAGCCGCTTCACGCTGTTCTACGGTAACCGCGCCTCGTCCTCCGTCATCTTCAAGGAAGAATTGACGGACTTGAAGGACGTGTATCTGGAGCGCCTGAACCTGGTATACGTGATGAGCCGCGAGCAGCAGGATATCGAATTGTTCAACGGCCGTATCACGCAGGAAAAATGTGAACAGTTCCTGCAGCACTGGATCAAGGTCGAAGACTACGACAACGCCTTCATCTGCGGCCCGGAAGACATGATGCTGGGCGTCTCCGCCGCCCTGCAGGCGGCCGGCATGCCCAAGCAGAATATCAAGATCGAACTGTTCGCCGCCAGCATCCCGAAAAACCTTCATAAGCCGCGCGCCCAGATGGCTGCGGACGCCGTGCAGGAAACGGAAGTGACCGTCATCATGGATGGCAACCACACCACCTTCACGATGGACAAGGACAAGGAATCCCTCCTCGACGCCGGCCTGCGCGCCGGGCTGGACATGCGCTACTCATGCAAGGGCGGCGTATGCTCGACCTGCCGCTGCAAGATCCTCGACGGCAAAGTGGAAATGGACGTCAACTACGCGCTGGAAGACTACGAAGTGGCGCGCGGCTTCGTCCTCAGTTGCCAGAGTTTTCCGCTGACCGACAAGGTGGTGGTCGATTTCGACCAGGCTGAATAACATCAGACCCCAAGCGAAGACTGGGGTCGGACCTTAAGGGGGTATTCGGCCCAGTGGGCCGAATAACGATTCCGCAGGACCGACCTTTCTGATCCTTGGGTTGAAAACTAAAAACCGAGACACGCCATGACCTACCAAAATATCCTCTTCACCATCGAACAGGGCATCGCCACCCTGACCCTGAACCGCCCCGACAAACTGAATAGCTTCACCCAGGCCATGCACGAGGAAGTGCGCGATGCGATTGCCAAGGTCAACGCGGACAATTCCGTGCGCGTCTTCGTGCTGACGGGTGCGGGCCGCGGCTTTTGCGCGGGCCAGGATCTGTCCGACCGCGCCGTGGAACCGGGTTCCAAGGGCGTGGACCTGGGCGAATCGGTGGAAAAGAACTATGCGCCGCTGGTGCTGGCCCTGAAAGCCCTGCCGATGCCGGTGATCTGCGCCGTCAATGGCGTGGCGGCCGGTGCGGGCGCCAACCTGGCGCTGGCCTGCGACATCGTCATCGCCGGCAAATCGGCCAGCTTCGTCGAAGTGTTCTGCAAGCTGGGCCTCATCCCGGACACGGGCGGCACCTTTTTCCTGCCACGCCTGATCGGTTCGGCGCGCGCCATGGGCCTGGCCATACTGGGCGAAAAACTGACGGCGGAAAAAGCCGAAGACTGGGGCCTGATCTGGAAATGCGTCGACGATGCCCATCTGGCGGAAGAAACGCGCAAGCTGGCCGTGCACTTTTCCACCGCGCCGACCAAGGGCCTGGCCTACACCAAGCAGGCATTGGCCGCCAGCGGCGCCAACACCCTGCCGCAGCAGCTGGCGCTGGAAGCGCGCATGATGAGCGATCTCGGTAACAGCGACGATTACCGCGAAGGCGTCGCCGCTTTCATGGAAAAGCGCGCACCGCAATTCAAGGGACACTGATATGGCAGCTCTGGACAACAACAGCATCGTCGCCGTTATCGGCAGCGGCGCCATGGGCGCGGGCATCGCGCAGGTGGCGGCCGCCGCCGGCTACCGCGTCAAACTGTACGATACGCGGGCGGAAGCCGTCAGCAAGGCGCTGGCCGACATTGGCAAGATGTATGCGAAGCTGGCCGAAAAGGGCCGCATGACGGCCGACGAAGCCACGGCCGCCACGGCGCGCCTGCAGGCGGCCGGCAGCCTGGCCGATGTGAGCGATGCTGCCTTGGTGGTGGAAGCCATCGTGGAAAACCTCGACGTCAAGCGCGGCCTGTTCGCCGAACTGGAAGCGCTGGTCGGCGACGACTGCATCCTGGCGACAAACACGTCGTCGATTTCCGTCACGGCGATCGCCGCCAAGCTGCGCCGCCCGGAACGCCTGGTCGGCATGCACTTCTTTAATCCCGTGCCCCTGATGGCGCTGGTCGAAGTGATCAGTGGCCTGGCTACCAGCGCGCAAGTGGCCGCTACCGTGTACGACACCTCGATCGCCTGGGGCAAGAATCCCGTGCATGCGAAATCGACGCCGGGCTTCATCGTCAACCGCGTCGCCCGTCCGTTCTATGCGGAAGGCTGGCGCTTGCTGAACGAACAGGCGGGCGACGCCGCCACCATCGATGCCGTGCTGCGCGAAGCGGGCGGTTTCCGCATGGGGCCTTTCGAACTGATGGACCTGATCGGCCACGACGTGAATTTCTCCGTCACCCAATCCGTGTTTGGCGCTTATTTCAACGACCCGCGCTTCACGCCTTCCGTGCTGCAGCAGGAAATGGTCAATGCCGGTTTCCTCGGCCGCAAATCGGGCCGTGGTTTTTACCTGTACGGCGAAGGCGCGAGCGCTCCTGTGGCACAGGCGGAAAGCGCACAGGCGACCCCGGAATTTGTCGCCCTGGCGGCGGCCATCGGCGGCGATGGCCGTGGCCACAGCGGCATCATTCACAGTCTGGTGCAGCGCCTGGAGCAGGCCGGCATCACCGTCAGCCGCCGCGTCATGCAGGAAGGCCAGGCGCATGACGAGGCGCCGGCCCTGCATTGCAACGGCGCCGCGATTTACCTGAGCGATGGCCGCAGCGCCACCCAGCGCGCGCACGACAACCAGCACCCCGATACGGTGCTGTTCGACCTGGCACTCGACTATGCCGGTGCCAAACGCATCGCCGTGGCGCGCGCCGACCAGTGCAGCGATGCCGCCTACTCGGCCGTCGTCGGCCTGTTCCAGGCGGCCGGTTTCACCGTCACGCGCCTGGACGACGTGCCCGGCCTGGCCGTCATGCGCACGGTCGCCATGCTGGCCAACGAGGCAGCCGACGCCGTCAACCAGGGTGTGTGTACCGTGGCCGCCGTGGATATCGCCATGCAGAAGGGCGTCAACTATCCGCGCGGACCGCTGGCCTGGGCCGATGCCGTCGGCGTCCAGCACATCGTGACCGTATTGCAGCACCTGGCGCTGGGCTATGGCGAAGACCGCTATCGCGTCTCGCCGCTGCTGCGCCGCAAACTTGCCAATGGAGCCCGCTTTCATGCCGAATGATATGTCAGACAAGAACCACAGCCTGAGCGCGCAAGCGCTGGCCGAAGCGGCCGCCGCCTCCATGCTGTCGCGCGATAACGCCACCGCCGCCATGGGCATCGCCCTGGCCGACGTGGGCCCGGGCCATGCGCGCATGACCATGACGGTGCGCGCCGACATGCTCAATGGCCACCAGACCTGCCACGGCGGCTTCATCTTTGCCCTGGCCGACAGCGCCTTCGCGTTTGCCTGCAACAGCTACAACATGAATACCGTGGGCGCCGGCTGCACCATCGACTACCTGGCGCCGGGCCGCGAAGGCGACGTGCTGACGGCGCACGCCGTCGAACAGGCGCTGGCCGGCAAGAGCGGCGTCTATGACGTCAAGGTCAGCAACCAGGAAGGCCGCGCCATCGCGCTCTTTCGCGGCAAGTCGATCCGCGTGGCGGGTGAAGTCATCAGCAATTGAAGTGACAAGAGCAGGCTTGAACTGCCGCAACGAATTACATAGTTAAAGAACCGATTCAGGAGACAGAGATGGTCCAGAGAACCCCAGCACCGAATGACCTCGAGCCGATCGAGCGCGCCAGCAAGGATGAACTGCAGGCGCTGCAGCTCGAACGCATGAAATGGTCGCTCAAGCACGCCTATGACAACGTGCCCCATTACCGCGCCGCTTTTGACGAAGCGGGCGTGCATCCGGACGACCTCAAATCGCTGTCCGACCTGGCCAAATTTCCGTTCACCGATAAAAAAGTCTTGCGCGACAATTATCCGTTCGGCCTGTTCGCCGTGCCGCGCGAGCAAGTGGTGCGCATCCACGCGTCGAGCGGCACCACGGGCAAGGCCACGGTGGTTGGCTACACGCAGAACGATATCGATACCTGGGCCAATGTGGTGGCGCGTTCGATCCGCGCCGGCGGTGGCCGCGCGGGCGACATGGTGCACATCTCCTACGGCTACGGCCTGTTCACGGGCGGCCTGGGCGCGCATTACGGCGCCGAGCGTCTCGGTTGCACGGTCATTCCGATGTCCGGCGGCCAGACGGAAAAGCAGGTGCAATTGATCCAGGATTTCAAGCCATCGATCATCATGGTCACGCCGTCCTACATGCTCAACATCATCGAGGAATTCACGCGCCAGGGCCTGGACCCGGCGGAATCGTCGCTGAAGGTGGGCATCTTCGGCGCCGAGCCGTGGACGGACGCCATGCGCTCGGAAATCGAAGCGCGTGCCGGCATCGACGCCGTCGATATCTACGGCTTGTCGGAAGTGATGGGCCCTGGCGTGGCCTCCGAATGCATCGAGAGCAAGGACGGTCCCGTTATCTGGGAAGACCATTTTTACCCGGAGATCATCGACCCTGAAACGGGCGAAGTGCTGCCGGACGGCGAAGAGGGCGAACTGGTGTTTACCTCGCTGTCGAAAGAGGCGCTGCCCATCATTCGCTACCGCACGCGCGACCTGACCCGCTTGTTGCCGGCCACCTCGCGCTCGATGCGCCGCATCGGCAAGATCACGGGCCGTTCCGACGACATGCTGATCATCCGCGGCGTGAACGTCTTCCCCACGCAGATCGAGGAACTGATCCTCAAGATGCCGCGCCTGTCGCCGCAATACCAGCTGGTGGTCACGCGTGACGGCCATCTGGACAAGCTAGAAGTGGTGGCCGAACTGCGCATCGACCTGACCGCCACCATCTCGGCCAGCGAAACGGATGCCCTGGCGCGCGAACTGGAACACCGCATCAAGACGCACGTGGGCGTGAGCACGCGCGTGCGCCTGGTGGCCGCTTCCGGCATCGAACGCACCCTGACGGGCAAGGCCCGCCGCGTGATCGACCAGCGCCCGAAAATTTTCTCCTGATAGCTCGAACAAGGAAGCAGACATGAACGAAGCCTTTATTTGTGACGCCGTACGCACACCGTTTGGCCGCTATGGCGGCGCGCTGTCCAGCGTGCGCGCCGATGACCTGGGCGCGCTGCCGATCGCCGCGCTGATCGCCCGCAACCCGTCCGTCGACTGGTCCGCCATTGATGACGTGTTTTATGGTTGCGCCAACCAGGCGGGCGAGGACAACCGCAACGTGGGCCGCATGGCCGCGCTGCTGGCCGGCTTGCCGGCGGCCGTGCCGGGCAACACCATCAACCGCCTGTGCGGCTCCAGCCTGGACGCCGTCGGCATGGCGGCCCGCTCCATCAAGGCAGGCGAAGCGGAACTGATCATCGCCGGCGGCGTGGAAAGCATGACGCGCGCGCCGTTCGTCATGGGCAAGGCCGACAGCGCATTTTCGCGCGCGGCGAAAATCGAAGACACGACCCTGGGCTGGCGCTTCGTCAATGGCAAGATGAAAACGCAGTACGGCATCGACACCATGCCGGAAACGGCGGAAAACGTGGCCGTGGAATTTGGCATCAGCCGCGCCGATCAGGATGCGCTGGCCTTGCGCAGCCAGCAGCGCTGGGCCGCCGCCCACGCCGCTGGCGTGTTCGAGCGCGAGATCGTGCCCGTCGCCGTGCCGCAAAAAAAGGGTGATCCGAAAATGGTCATCAGCGACGAACATCCGCGCCCGGACACCTCGATCGAGATGCTGGCGAAACTCAAGGGTGTGGTGAAAGCGGATGGCACCGTCACGGCCGGCAATGCTTCGGGCTTGAACGATGGTGCCTGCGCCATCCTGCTGGCGTCCGCCGCCGCCGTCGACAAATACAAGCTGACGCCGCGCGCAAAAGTGCTGGGCATGGCCACGGCTGGCCTGGCGCCGCGCATCATGGGTTTTGGACCGTCGCCAGCGTCGCGCAAGGTGCTGGCGCAGACGGGACTCACCATCGCGCAGATGGATGTCATCGAACTCAATGAGGCGTTTGCGGCGCAGGCCCTTGCCGTCACGCGCGACCTGGGTCTGGCTGACGATGCGGCCCACGTGAATCCGAATGGCGGCGCGATCGCCATCGGCCACCCGCTGGGCGCATCGGGCGCGCGCCTGGTGATGGCCGCGTTGAACCAGCTGGAACGGACTGGCGGGCGCTATGCGCTGTGCACCATGTGCATCGGCGTGGGGCAGGGTATTGCTGTAGTAATTGAACGCGTATAAAAATGAAAAAAAGGCGCAGGCTTGTAAAAAAGCGCCGACCATAATTGACCGTAGTGCCAACCTGGTGGAGACCATAATGATTGCCAATATCTTCAAGAAAACCCTGATCGCCGGCGTGCTGGCCATGTCCGCCGCGGGCGCGTGTGCGGCCGATAACATCAAGATCGGTTCCGTGCTGTCTGTCACGGGCCCGGCCGCCTTCCTGGGCGACCCGGAACTGAAAACCCTGCAGCTGTACATCGAGAAGATCAACGCGGCCGGCGGCGTCCTGGGACGCAAGCTGGAACTGGTGCATTACGACGACGGCAGCGATGCGGCCAAGGCCAACGGCTTTACCAAGCGCCTGATCGAGTCGGACAAGGTCGACGTGCTGATCGGCGGCACCACCACCGGCGCGACGATGGCCATGGCGCCATTGGTCGACCGCGCCAGCATGCCCTTCATTTCGCTGGCGGGCGCCGTGGTGATCATCGACCCGGTCAAGAAATGGGTCTTCAAGACGCCGCATACGGACCGCATGGCGGCCGAGAAGGTGTTCGAGGACATGAAGAAGCGCGGCATCAGCAAGGTGGGCCTGCTGTCGGAAACGAGCGGCTTCGGCGCGTCGGGCCGCAAGGAATCGCAGATCGTCGCCGCCAAATACGGCATCACCCTGGTGGCCGATGAAACCTACGGTCCGAAGGACACGGACATCACGGCGCAGCTGACGCGCATCAAGAATACCAAGGGCGTGCAAGCCGTCTTCGTCTTCGGCCTGGGCCAGGGCCCGGCGGTAGTGACCAAGAACTACGGCCAGCTGGGCATGGCAGCGCTGCCGCTGTACCAGTCGCATGGCGTGGCGTCGGACGAGTATCTGAAGCTGTCGGGCAAGTCCGCCGAAGGCGTGCGCCTGCCGACGCCAGCCCTGCTGATTGGCGCCATGCTGCCGGACAGCGACGCGCAAAAGGCCGTCGTTGTCGGCTACGACAAGACGTATAAAGAGCGCTACAAGATCGATCCGTCGACCTTTGGCGGCTATGCGCTCGACGCCCTGAACCTGTCGGTCGACGCCATCAAGCGCGCCGGCGGCACGGACCGCGAAAAAGTGCGCGCGGCGCTGGAGTCGACCAAGGGATTTGTCGGCACGACGGGCGTCTTCAACATGTCGGCAAAAGACCACATGGGCCTGGACCTGTCGGCCTTCCGAATGGTCGAAGTGAAGAACGGCGAATGGCAATTGTCGAAATGATGTAAGCCGGAAGTACCTGCGCGAGGCCGCCCTCGAAGGCGGCCCGCGCGTAGCCGAACATAATGGAGACACCATGGAAGTCGCTCAATTTCTGCAATTTTTGTATTCCGGGATGACGGTCGGTTCCGCCTACGCGCTGGCGGCGCTGGGCTTTACCATCATCTACAACACCAGCGGCGTGATCAATTTCGCCCAGGGCGAGTTCATCATGCTGGGCGGGATGCTGGCCGCCGTGATGTCGGCCGCCGGCGTGCCGCTGCCGCTGGCCGTCATCCTGGCCGTCATCGCCACCGGCATCGTGGGCCTCTTGATGGAAAAAACCGTGATCGAACCGGCGCAGAACGCGCAGGTCATCACTCTGCTGATCATCACCATCGGCGCCTCGCTCGTGCTGCGCGGCCTGGTGCAAATCTGGCTGGGCAAGGATACGCATTCGCTGCCAGCTTTTTCCGGCGACGCGCCGATCGAATTCCTTGGCGCCAGCCTGCTGCCGCAAAGCCTGTGGGTGCTGGGCGTGACGGTCGTCATCGTGCTGGTGCTGGGCTGGTTCTTCGGCCGCACCCTGATGGGCAAGGCCATGCTGGCCACCTCGCACAACAAGCTGGCCGCGCAACTGGTGGGTATCAACACGCGCAAGGTGCTGCTGTTCTCGTTCGGCCTGTCGGCCCTGCTGGGCGCGGCGGGCGGCATTCTGGTCGCGCCCATCACGTATACCTCGTATGACGCGGGCATCATGCTGGGCCTGAAAGGCTTTGTCGCCGCCGTCCTTGGCGGCCTCGGTGGCGGCGCCGGCGCAATCGCCGGTGGCCTGATCCTCGGCATCGCCGAAGCCATGACGGCCGGCTACATCTCGTCCGCCTACAAGGACGCGGTGCCGTTCGTGCTGATCTTGTTGATCCTGTTCTTCCTGCCGCAAGGCCTGTTTGGCGCTAAAAATTCGGAGCGTGTATGAGCAACTTTTTGACACGTTCGCGCCACGGCGGCTTGATACTGCTGGCGCTGATCCTGGCCATCCTGCCCCTGTTCCTCAGCAACGCGTTCTACTATGACGTGGCGATCCGCATCGCCCTGAACGCCATCGTCGTCATCGGCCTCAATCTTTTGATGGGCTACACGGGCCAGATCAGCCTGGGCCACGCCGGTTTCTATGGCCTGGGCGCGTATGCGTCGGCCGTGCTGACCACGCACTACGGCTGGCCGCCGCTGGCCGCGCTGGCCGCAGGCGCCGTCGCCACCGGTCTGCTGGCGCTGCTGCTCGCCCGTCCGGTGCTGAAACTCAAGGGCCATACCCTGGCCATGGCGACCCTGGGCCTGGGCATCATCATTTCCATCGTCATCAACAACGAGACACAGTGGACGGGCGGCCCGGACGGTATCGGCGTGTCCGCCTTCACCTTGGGCGGGCTGGAAATCGCCGGTGAAAAATCCTGGTACCTGGTGTGCGCCGTGCTGCTGTTACTGGTCACGTGGCTGGCCCTGAACCTGATCGATTCGCCTGTCGGCCGCGCGCTGCAGGCCATCCACGGTTCGGAAGTGGCGGCCCGCGTGGTCGGTGTCGACACGACCCGCTTCAAGGTGCGCGTGTTCGTGCTGTCGGCCGTCATTGCCAGCATCGCGGGCAGCATCAGCGCCCATTACATCGGTTTCATCACGCCCAACCTGGCCGGCTTCTTCCACTCGATCGAGCTGGTGACGATGGTGGTGGTGGGCGGCATGGCGTCGATCTTCGGTTCCATCATCGGCGCGGCCCTGCTGACGATTCTGCCGCAACTGCTGTCCAGTTTTGAAGGCTGGGAAACGGTGGTGTTTGGCGTGATCCTGATGGCCACCATGATCTTCATGCCCAAGGGCCTGGTGCCGAGCCTGGCCAGCCGTTCGCGCAAGCGGGCAGGGCTGCCGCAGGCACCCAAAGCCCCTGAAGGCGCGGCAAAACCACCGGCACAGGAGGTGTGAGATGCTGACGATTAATAATCTGAGCAAGAGCTTTGGCGGCGTGCACGCGGTGCAGGATGTCAGCTTCACGGTCAAGGAAGGCAATATCCATTCCGTGATCGGGCCGAACGGGGCCGGCAAGACGACCCTGTTCAACCTGATCACGGGCGTGTACACGCCGAGCAAGGGCGAGATTTTGCTCAATGGCGAGAACGTGGCCGCCATGCCGCCCGATGCGCTGGCGCGGCGCGGCATGAGCCGCACCTTCCAGAACCTGCAAGTGTGCATGAACATGACGGCCATCGACAATGTGATGGTGGGTGCGCATCTGCGCCTGAACCAGAACCTGTTCGCCTCCATGCTGCGCCTGCCGTCCGTGCGCCGCGCCGATGCGGCCTGCCGCGACGAGGCGGCGGGCCTGATGGAGTTTGTCGGCGTGGGCCGGCACATCGGCGACGAGGCGGGGCAGATGTCGTATGGCGCCTTGAAACGCCTGGAAATCGCGCGCGCGCTGGCAGCCAAGCCGAAAGTGCTGCTGCTCGATGAACCGGCGGCGGGCCTGAACCACACGGAGACGGGCGAGATTGAAGCGCTGATCCGCAAGGTGGCGCAGTCGGGCGTGACGGTGGTGCTGGTTGAACATGACATGAAACTGGTGATGAATCTGTCGGACCATATCCTGGTGCTCGACTATGGCAAGAAGCTGGCCGAAGGGACCGCCGCCGAAGTGCGCGCGAATCCCGACGTGGTGGCGGCGTATCTGGGAGTGGCGGCATGATGAAGATGGAAAAACCTCAGACACCGCTGGTGCTCGACATCCAGGGATTGACCAGCCACTATGGCCGCATCCAGGCCCTGCACGGCATCGACCTGCAGGTGCGCCAGGGCCAACTGGTGGCGCTGGTGGGCGCCAACGGCGCCGGCAAGACGACCCTGCTGCGTGCCATCTCGGGCGTGCAGCCGATCAGCGCCGGCAGCATCGCTTTCGCCGGCCAGGACGTCAGCCGCATGAGCGCAGACAAGCGCGTGCGCAGCGGCATCTGCCAGGTGCCGGAGGGCCGCCAGGTGTTCGGACCCATGACGGTAGAAGACAACCTGCGCCTGGGCGCCTTTACGCGCCCGCCGCAAGACGTGGCGGGCGACATGGAGCGCATGTACGGCCTGTTCCCGATTCTGAAGGAAAAGCGCTTGCTGCTGGCCGGGACTTTATCGGGCGGACAGCAGCAGATGCTGGCCATGGCGCGCGCGCTGATGGGCCGCCCGCAACTGCTGCTGCTCGATGAGCCGAGCATGGGCCTGGCGCCGCTCCTGATCGCGGAAATCTTCCGCATCGTGGCCGAACTGCGCGACCAGGGCATCACCATCTTCCTCGTCGAGCAAAACGCCCACGCGGCCCTGTCGATCGCCGACGTGGGTTACGTGATCGAGACGGGCGCCATCACCCTGTCCGGGCCGGGGCCTGAATTGCTGCATAACGAGCAGGTGCAGAGCGCCTACCTGGGCATGTAAGGACGTAGGTCGGATTAGCGCGTAGCGCGTAATCCGACAACATTGTTGGCGCTACAGGTGTTTGTCGGATTACGCCGTTCCGGCTAATCCGACCTACGCACATGGCACGATAGTTAAAAGGAAAACACCATGGTCAAAGTCTACGAAATCAACGGCGTCACCCCCGTCGTCCACCCCAGCGCCTACGTGCATCCGTCGGCCGTGCTGATCGGCGACGTGATCATCGGGCCGCGCTGCTATATCGGGCCGCTGGCGTCGATCCGCGGCGACTTCGGCCGCTTGATCCTGGAAGAAGGCGCGAACCTGCAGGACACCTGCGTCATGCACGGTTTCCCCGGCTGCGACACGGTGGTCGAAGTCGATGGCCATGTGGGCCATGGCGCCGTGCTGCATGGCTGCCGCATCGGCCGCAATGCGCTCGTCGGCATGAATGCCGTGGTGATGGACAACGCCATCATCGGCGAGGAATCCATCGTCGCCGCCATGAGTTTTGTGAAGGCAGGCATGATCGTCGCGCCGCGCAGCATGGTGGTCGGCACGCCGGCGAAAATCATCCGCGCGCTGACCGACGATGAAATCCAATGGAAAAGCTCGGGCACGGGCCAGTACCACGAACTGGCCGTGCGCTCGATGCAGACGATGCGCGAGGTGGAAGCCCTGACGGAAGTCGAGGCAAACCGCCAGCGCCTGAATTTTGAATCCGCATTGCCGCTGCATTTGCACAAGAACGCCGCCGCGCAATAAGCAATATGGGCGTAGGTCGGATTAGCGGGGCCAAGCCCCGCGTAATCCGACGCCACCGCCAACATCATTTATGGAGAAAAAAATGGCTCATGTTTCAACCCTGCAAAGCCTGATCGCCGGCCGCTGGCTGGGCGACAGCGCCGCCGTGCCACTGCACAGCGCCTTGAATAACCGCGTCATCTATCACACGCACGCGGAAAAGATCGACTTCGACGAAGCGGTGACGTATGCGCGCAGCACGGGCGTGCCGGGCCTGATGGCGCTGGACTTCCAGCAGCGCGCCGCGCGCCTCAAGGCGCTGGCCCTGTACCTGGTCGAGCGCAAGGAAGAACTGTATGCGATCTCGCACCTGTCGGGCGCCACGCGCGCCGACAGCTGGGTCGATATCGAAGGCGGCACGGGCACCCTGTTCGCCTATGCCAGCATGGGCAGCCACGAGCTGCCGTCGTCGAACGTGCTGCACGAAGGACCGGCCATCGCGCTGGGCAAAAAAGGCGGTTTCGCCGGCACGCACATCCTGGTGCCGCGCGGCGGCCTGGCCGTGCACATCAACGCCTTCAACTTCCCCATCTGGGGCTTGCTGGAAAAGTTCGCGCCGAGCTTCCTGGCGGCCATGCCCTGCATCGCCAAGCCGGCCACGGCGACGAGCTACCTGACACAGGCCGTCGTGCGCATGATGCATGAATCGGGCCTGCTGCCGGCCGGCAGTCTGCAGCTGGTGATCGGCTCCACGGGCGACTTGCTGGACCGCTTGAATGGCCAGGATTTCGTCACGTTTACAGGGTCGGCCGCCACCGCCGCCAAGCTGCGCACGAATCCGAACCTGATCGCCCAGTCCGTGCCTTTCAACGGCGAAGCCGATTCGCTCAACTGCGCCATCCTGGCGCCGGACGTCACGCCCGACGACGTGGAATTCGATCTGTTCGTCAAGGAAGTGGTGCGTGAAATGACGGGCAAGTCGGGGCAGAAATGTACGGCGATCCGCCGCATCATCGTGCCGGAGCATCTGATGGATGCCGTTGGCACGTGCCTGCGCGAACGCCTGGCCAAGGTGGTGGTGGGCGACCCGTCCATCGAGGGCGTGCGCATGGGCGCGCTGGCCTCGAAAGAGCAGCAGAACGACGTGGCCGAGCGTGTCGCCACCCTGTCGCAGGGTAATGAAGTGGTGTTCGGCGCGGCCGACGGTTTCAGTCCTTTGGGCGATGGCGCCCATGACGGCAGCTTCTTCTCGCCGACCCTGCTGCTGTGCCGCGACGCGTTCGGCAACGACGCCGTGCACGACGTGGAAGCATTCGGCCCTGTCAGCACCATGATGGGCTACAAGGACATCGACGAGGCGCTGGCCCTGGCCGCGCGTGGCAAGGGCAGCCTGGTAAGCACCCTGGTGACGCGCGATCCGAAGATCGCCGCGCGCGTGGTGCCGCAAGTGGCCGCCACGCATGGCCGCGTGCACGTGCTCGAACGCGTGGCATCCGTCGATTCGACGGGCCATGGCTCGCCCCTGCCGCAACTGAAGCACGGCGGCCCTGGCCGCGCGGGCGGCGGCGAGGAGCTGGGCGGCGTGCGCGCGGTGCGCCATTACCTGCAGCGGGCGGCCGTGCAAGGCTCGCCCACCATGCTGGCGGCCATCACGGGCGAATACGTGCGCGGCGCGGACGTCAATGAAAGCCCGATCCACCCGTTCCGCAAGCACTTCGAGGACTTGAAGACGGGCGACTCGCTGCTGACACACCGCCGCACCGTCAGCGAAGCGGACATCGTCGCCTTTGGCGGCATCTCCGGCGACTTCTTCTACATGCACTTCGACGAAATCGCCGCCAAGGAATCGCAGTTCGGCAAGCGCATCGCCCACGGCTACTTCGTGCTGTCGGCCGCCGCCGGCCTGTTCGTCTCGCCTGGCGTCGGCCCCGTGCTGGCCAACTATGGCCTGGACAATCTGCGCTTTGTCGCGCCGGTGGCGATTGGCGACACCATCCGCGCGCGCCTCACATGCAAGCGCAAGGTCGACCGCAACCGCAAGGACGTCTTTGGCGTGGGCCAGGGCGTGGTCGCGTGGGACGTGCAGGTGACGAACCAGAACGAGGAACTGGTGGCCAGCTATGACATCCTGACCCTGGTCTCGAAGCGCGAATAAGCATTATCCACAGCACTGCCAGCACTGGCGCCGCCCGCGATCTGTTACGCGCGGGCGGCGTTTTTCATGGCCGAACGGCAGCCAGGTGCCGGTCAGTTCATTTTGTCTTGAATTATCCATAAGTGTATGAAAAATATAGCGAAAGTGTGGTTTTGCACCGCGTGCTATTTAGATAAACCCCTCTAGAACGCGGGCTTTTTCCTGGAAAATGGGGGAAATCTCTCATTGCATCAAGAAAACTTTCCTAAGCAAAACCTTTTCTCTGTAGCATGGTTTGACTCACTGGTCACACGCCATGCACGCCTCCAGGGGCGATGGCGGCGCGAAAAACGGACCCGGCCTGCCACAGCCGGTGAACCACCGACCTCGAGTCCAATTCCACGATTATCGTTCACCGCTACGGGTATTTAATTACTATGAATAAACACGTCCTGATTTTACTGCTGGCCATGCCCCTGGCCATCAGCCATGCCTATGCCGAAGAAGTCGATGGCCCCGCGATCAAGATCAGCGGTTACGGCACGGCCGCGCTGACCATGGCTGACACAGACAATGCACAGTTTGCGCGTCCGAACCAGGCCAGCGGCGCCGGTCGCACCGCGCGCACGGGCGTCGATTCCAATGTGGGCCTGCAGGCCAACGTCACCCTCAATCCCTGGCTGTCGGCGACGGTACAGGGCCTGGCGCGCAAGGATGGCGAAAACGACTTCGGCGCCGAACTGGCGTGGGCCTTTGCCAAGGCCAAGGTGTCGGACAGCTTCAGCGTGCGCGTCGGCCGCATGGGCCTGCCCGTCTTCATGATTTCCGACTACCGCAATGTGGGCTATGCGAACACCATGCTGCGTCCTCCCGGCGAGATGTATTCGCAGGTGCCGCTGAACAGCATCGACGGCATCGACGGCACCTACCAGTTCAGCGCGGGCGACACCAGCGTGACCACGCAGCTGGCGCTGGGCCGCACCAAGGCTACCCTGGCCACGGGCCCCGATTCGACCGTGCATGTGGAAGGCAAGTCCATCGTCGCCCTCAACGTGGTGGCTGAACACGGCCCCGTGACGCTGCGCTTCGGCCGCGCCGAGACCAAGTTGAGCATCAACGATTCGCCCAGCCTGAATACCCTGATGGGCGGCTTGCGCGCGGCTGGCAGCGGCTACCGGATCGCCCAGCTGGGCGCCCTGGCCGATGCGCTGGAAGTGAAGGACAAGAAGGCGTCGTTTACCTCCGTCGGCCTGGGCCTGGACTGGAACAATGTGCTGGTGCAGTCCGAATATGCGAAGCGCAAGACGGACAGCTATGTCAGCGACAGCACCTCGTGGTACGTGATGGGCGGCTACCGCATGGGCGCCTTTTTGCCCTACTACAGCCACGCCAGCCTGAAGGCCGATGGCCGCGTGAACAACACCGTGCCCGCATCCTGCCCTGCCGGCTATCCGGCCGCCTGCACGCCGACCCTGCGTGCCCTGTCGGCCGGCGTCGACACCCTGGCTTATACGCGCAACCAGCTGGAACAATCGACGAACAGCATCGGCGTGCGCTGGGACTTCCATCGTTCGGCTGCGCTGAAAGTGCAGATCGACCGCATCAAGCCGAAGAATGGCCCTGGCCTGTTCGTGCAAGCCAAGCCGGGCTTCCATGGTCCCGTCACGGTGGCTGCCGCCGCCATCGATTTTGTTTTCTAAGGAGCGCCGCATGAAACCTATTATTTTTGCGGCTGCCTTGCTGGCCCTGTCGAGCGCCGTTCCTGCCATGGCCGAAGTGGTCGTGGTGGTCAATCTGAAGAGCGCCGCCGGCGCCATGACGAATGAACAGGTGGCGCAATTCTTCCTCGGTAAATCGACGGCCATGACGCCGATCGACCAGCCGGAAAGCGCTCCCGTGCGCGCCGAGTTCTACAAGAAGGTGGCGGACAAGGAGCCATCGCAGGCCAAGGCCCTGTGGTCCAAGCTGGTCTTCACGGGCAAGGCCACCTTGCCGAAAGAGGTGGCAAATAGCGCCGATGTGAAGAAGGCCGTCGCCGCCGATCCGAAAGCCATCGGCTACATCGAGAAGAGCGCTGTCGACGGCAGCGTCAAAGTGGTGCTGACGGCGCCATAACGCCGTCCCGGGCCGCGCGCCCTGCCGCGGCCCGATACAAATAGATCAGGAGACAGCAATGAGCATCAAACGCAAGATATGGGCGCTGCCTGTCGTCTCGGCCGTGATTTTCGGACTGGGCCTGGCCGTCAGCGCCTATCTGTCGACGGCCACGCTCAATTCCATCCACGCCACCGAAAGCGCCGACTATCCGGTGCTCGACCTGGCCAAGTCGCTGACCCTCGACGTGGCCGCCGTCGGCGACGCCTTGCGCGATGCCGTCAGCGAAGGCGACAAGGAGCGCATCGGCCAGGTCGATGGCCAGGCCGTCAAGCTGCGCGAAAAACTGGCCGCCTTTGCGGCCATCCCCGGTCAGCGCGAGCACGGCGCGCGCCTGGCCAAGGAATTCGATGCCTACTATGCGCCTGCCCTGGGTGCGGCGCGCATCATGCTGGAGATGGAGGAAGGCGATCCGCAAGCGACGGTGACGCGCATGCAGGCTGCGCTGGCCGTGCTCAATACGGACCTGGCGAAGACCAACGAGCAGGCGCAATTGCAGTTCAAGCAGGGCATCGAGCGCAGCGCCGCGAACGTGCGCAATGCCCTCAATACCAGCATTGCCGTGGCGCTGGCCGTCATCGTCTGCCTGGTGGCCGTGTCGCATTTCGTCGTGCGCGCCATCTGGCAGCAGCTCGGTGGCGAGCCCGAATATGCACGCCAGATCGCGCGCGCCGTGGCCGACGGCGACCTCTCGATGGAGATCGCCACCGAGGCGGGCGACCAGGCCAGCCTGCTGGCGGCGCTGAAGGAGATGCGTGGCCGGCTGGCCGGCATGGTATCCGGCATCAAGGCTTCGGCCGAAACCATCCAGGTGGCCAGCGCGGAAATCGCCCAGGGCAATGCGGACCTGGCCGCGCGCACGGAATCGCAGGCGGGCAGCCTGGACCAGACGGCGCGCAGCATGGACAGCCTGACTTCCACCGTGCGCGACAACGCCGCCAATGCGGGCCAGGCGCATGAGCTGGTGGTGTCCGCGTCGTCGGTGGCCGTGAAGGGCGGGCAGGTGGTCAGCCAGGTGGTCACCACCATGGGCGAGATCAACGATTCATCGAAACGCATCGTCGATATCATTGGCGTCATCGACGGCATCGCTTTCCAGACGAACATCCTGGCCTTGAATGCGGCCGTGGAAGCGGCGCGCGCGGGCGAGCAGGGACGCGGCTTTGCCGTGGTGGCATCCGAAGTACGCAACCTGGCGCAGCGCAGCGCGGCAGCGGCGCGCGAGATCAAGCAACTGATCGGCGACTCGGTGGCCAAGGTCAACGCGGGCTCGAAGCTGGTCGACGAGGCGGGGCTGACCATGGGCCAGATCGTCGATTCCGTGAAAAAGGTGGCCGACATCATGGCCGACATCAGCGCCGCCAGCCAGGCGCAGAGCGCCGGCATCGGCGACATCGGCGTGGCCATCGGCAGCATGGACCAGATGACGCAGCAAAATTCCGCGCTGGTGGAAGAAGCGTCGGCGGCGGCCGAATCGCTGCAGGAGCAAGCCGTGCAACTGGGCACGGCGCTGGCCGTGTTCAAGCTGGCGCAGGGCGCGGTGGTGACGGATTACGCGCGCAGCGCACCTGCGGCTTACCTGGCGTTGCGGTGATGTCGGATTGCGCGCAAGGCGCTCCTGCGGCTTGTCCGGCATTGCGGTGATGTCGGATTACGCGCTACGCGCTAATCCGACCTACCTGACATTACGGTTGATTGGATTAGCGCAGCGTAATCCAACGAAGGGACATCAAGCTAGCTAGCGGTAGGTTGGATTAGCGCAGCGTAATCCAACAGAGGGACATCAAGCTAGCGGCAGGTTGGATTAGCGCAGCGTAATCCAACACTCGGCCTAAGCCTGCAAGCCGAACGGATCGTCGATGCTGTGCGCCGGCTGCGTGAACCAGCGCGGACCGTTTTCCGTCATGTAGAAATGGTCTTCGTGGCGGATGCCGAATTCGCCAGGGATGCAGATCATCGGTTCGTTCGAGAAGCACATGCCCACGTCGAGCGGCGTGGTGTCATTGCCGACCAGGTAAGGCCATTCGTGGATATCGAGGCCGATGCCGTGGCCGGTGCGGTGCGGCAGGCCTGGCAGCTTGTAGCCGGGGCCGAAGCCGTCCGCTTCCAGCGAGACGCGGGCGGCGCGGTCCACGTCGCCGCAGGGCACGCCCAGCCGGGCGGCGGCAAACGCCGCGGCCTGCGCCGCCTTTTCGCTGTTCCACACGCTGCGCTGTCGCTCGCTGATGGCGCCAAACACATAGGTGCGCGTGATGTCGGAGATGTAGTTCATCACCTGGCAGCCCGTGTCGATCAGCACCGTGTCGCCCGCCTTCAGGGTCTGCACGTAATTCACGCCGTGCGGATACGCCGTCGCCTCGCCGAACAGCACGATGCAGAAATACGAGCGGGGCGCTCCCACCTTGCGGTGCGCGCGCTGGATGAATTCTTCCACTTCCACCGTCGTGATGCCTTCATGCAGCATGCTGGCCGTGGCCACGTGCACGGCCAGGGTCATGTCCATGACGCGCTGCATCAGGGCGATTTCCGCGGCTGACTTGCGGCTGCGGCAATACGCGGTGACGGTGCGCGCATTTTCCAGCGCGTAGCCGGGCGCCAGCGGCTTGATGCCGTCGTAGATGAAGAAGGCGGCGCTTTCGCAGATGCCCACGCGCGGCGGCGTAGCTTCATCCTGGACGACGCCCATGCGCGCCAGCACGTCGACGAACAGCTGGTACGGACTTTCGTGCTCCTCCCAGCAATTGACCTTGCCTGCTATGACCATGAAACCTGTCAGGGTACTTTCTTCGAAGGCGGGCGCGATGTATTCGATGTCGCCGCTGGCTGGCAGGATGGCGCCGACCATGCGTTCGCTGGCATACCATTTTGTGCCCGTGAAATAGGTGAGGTTGGCGCCCGCGTTCAGGTAGATCGCGGCGATGCCCTGCTGGCGCATGAAGGCCTGCGCCTTTGCGATGCGTTGCGCGTGTTCGTCCTTGCCGATGGCGACCATGCCGGACGTCATGTCCGACAGCGATGCCAATGCCTGTTCGATGGAAGTGCCGCCTATGCTCATGCCTGTTCCTTTGTCCTGTGCGTGCCGATGAAAGACGCATGATATCAGTTTGCGCCTTTCGGCTTGAGGCCAGGCGTGCCGCCTGCCGCATCGGGCGGCGCCAGCACCAGGTCGTGCGGATAGGTAAATTGCCAGTCCGCGTAGCGCTGCTTGCGGCGCAGGCTGGCGTCTTCATCGAGAAAATTGTCCTGCTTGATGGGCAGCTGCGGCGACAGCGAATGAATGCCGACGATGCGTCCCTCCTGCCGCAGCAGGCCCCATTCCGCCTTGCCCGTGACGGGGTCGGCATACACGCGGCGCAAATGCCGCCGGGCGTTGGCGAAGCGGGGATCTTTCAGCAGTTCCTGCAGGGTCAATGGATAGCGCGGGCGGCCGTCGGCCGGCGTGCTGTCATAGTAGCGCCCCAGCGCATTGCGGAATTCATGGCCGATGAACAGCAGTTCGCGCTCCTTGTCGCGCCGCGCGGCCGTGGCAAACAGTTCGCTGGCCACGACCAGGCCCACGCCCATGAAGGCCACCAGCAGCAGGGTCCAGATGTAGGCGAAGCCCCGCGCGCGGTATTGATAGCTAGAGCTGCTCAAAGGGGATGCCCTCGCGCGTCTTGCCCTTGGCGCCGCTGCGCACGTCGGCCACGCCGCTGATTTCGCCATTCGGCGACGGCACCAGCCGCCACGTGGCGCTGGACTCCGTGACGGGGTCGAGCGGCACGCTGCGGAAGTAATGGTGGGTGACCAGGTCGGCCAGCGCGGCCGGATACTCGCCCTTGTCGGCATAGTATTGATCGAGGCCGCTCCTGAGCACTTGCAGGTTTTCCTTCAGGGCCACTTCCTTTGATTTTTCCACCGAGCCGAAATAGCGGGGAATGGCGATCGTCAGCAGCAGCGAAATAATCGCCAGCACCACCAGCAGTTCGACCAGGGTAAAGCCGCGCCGCAGGGCAGTTGAATGCATGGGCATCACCATTGGTTGAGCGGCACGCCGTTCAGGCCCGCCCTGGTTGCGCGCGAGGCGACGTCGAACACGTCTTCGCCTTCACTGGGATTGTCAGGTGGCGAGGCGTAGGCGCGCTTGCTCCAGCTGTCGGCCGCGCTGCCTTCTTCCCTGGGCTGGAACGGGTCGCGCGGCAGGCGGCGCAAAAAATAGATGTTCTGTTTGGATGGACTGCGCTGGTCGGGCACGCCCTCGACCAGTTCATCGAGCTTTTTCGGATAGCCGGAGCCTCCCAGCGACAGCTTGATGCGGCCATTGTCCGAGGCGCGCTTGTAGCCATCGATGGCTTCGCGGATCTCGATCAGGGTGCTGCGCAGTTCATGTTCCTTCGCGCGTTGCAAGGCTACCTGGGCCATCGGCACGGCCACCGTGGCCAGGG
The DNA here is from genome assembly GCF_002878455.1 of Janthinobacterium sp. AD80. Taxonomy (GTDB): domain Bacteria; phylum Pseudomonadota; class Gammaproteobacteria; order Burkholderiales; family Burkholderiaceae_D; genus Janthinobacterium. Next base: position 28,675 of record NZ_NRDQ01000061.1, on the reverse strand, counting down.
TCGCCATGATCGCCAGCGTAATCATCAGCTCGATGAAGGTAAATCCCTGCTGCCTCATTGGCCACCCTTGACGGTGGCGGTGGCGGTGGGCGTGGCGGCAGGCTTGTCGCCAGCGGCGGGTGCTTCGTCGCCGCCCGTCATCGGCGAACCGGCGCGCGGCGGGGCCTGCTCCGGCGCGGCGATGGCTTCGGGCGCGCCGCCTACGCTGCCACGCCCGCCCACGGCCGCCTCGGTGCCGGAATTGAATTCGGCCGTCATCAGGTCGGGGCGGCGGATGCTGCGCAGCAGGCGCGGCGTGATCGACAGCACGATCTCGCTGCGCATGGCGTCGTCCTTCTGGCTGCCGAACAGGCGGTTCAGCACGGGCAATTCGCCCACGCCTGGCACCTTGTTGGCCGTGCCCCGGTCCTCATCGCTGATCAGGCCCGCCAGCACCTGCGTCTCGCCATCCTTCAGGCGCAGCACGGTCGACGCGCTGCGCGTACCGATCTGGTAAGCCTGCGTGCCCGTCTTGCTGATGACTTCCTTGACGACGTTCGACACTTCCAGGTTGATCTTGATGGCCACTTCATCGTCCAGGTACACGTTCGGTTCGACGTCGAGTTTCAGGCCCACGTCGATGTAATTGACGCTGTCGGAACTGACGCCATTGTTGGTCGTGACGGTAATCACGGGCACGCGGTCGCCGATGAGGATCTTGGCCTTTTCCTTGTTGCGCACGCGGATGCGCGGGTTGGCCAGGATATTGCTGTCGCTATCGGTCTTGTTGGCGTTCAGGGTCACGCCGCCGATGCCCAGGTTGATATTCTCGCCATTGATGCGGCGCAGGTCGGCCACTTTCAGGCCGCCCAGGCCCGTGCCGCTGCCGGCCAGGGTCAGGCTGGCCTGGTCGGGCCAGCGGATGCCCAGTTCCATCAGGCGCGTGCGCTTGACTTCCAGCACCTCCACTTCCAGCATCACTTCCGGGTCGGCCAGGTCCTGCACGTTGATGATGCGTTCGGCCATGCGCACCATTTCCGGCGTATCGCGCAGCATGATGATGCCCAGGCGTTCATCGGTGACGACATCCTTGGCCTTGAGCAGGGTCTTGATGGAAAACGCCACCGTCTTGACGTCCGCATTGGCGAGGAAGAAGGTGCGCACCACCAGCTGCTGGTAATCCTTTACCTTTTGCGGCGTGTTCGGGTAAATCGTGATCGACTTGTCGCTGGTGACGCTTTGCTCCAGCTGGTTCGCCCCCAGCAGCATGGCGATAGCTTCCTCGATGCTGGTGTCGCGCACGGAGATCGTGGCGCGCAGGGCGGGATCGACTTCCTTGTCGAAGACGAAGTTCAGGCCCGAGACCTTGCTGATGAAATCGAACACGGAGCGCAGCGGCGCGTCGCGAAATTCCAGGGTGACGGGTTTGCGGTAGGCGGCCGCCAGCTTGCCGCCGGCCGGCCTGGCCTTGGCCTGCTCGTCGCCGATGCGGCTCTTCAAGGCCAGCGCCTCGCGCTGCGCGGGACGCTCCTGCAGTACCTGGCGCAAGGCGTCCTGCGCCTGCGCCACATTCGCTTCGCCGCCGCGCTGGTAGCTGGCCTGCGCTTCCTGCACCAGCTTGCGGTGCCGCTCATCCTGCGCCACGCTGGCCAGACCCCGCTGCGCCACGTCGTCGCTGGCGTCGATGGCCAGCGCTTGCCGGTACAGCGTTTGCGCTTCGGCCAGGCTGCCTTGCTGGCGCAGCGCTTCCGCGCGGCCATTCAGGCTGTTCAGCGCGCGCATCTTGCCGTTGGTGACGGCGATGCGGTACTTGGCATTCGTCGGTTCCGCCTGCGCCGCCTGTTCCAGCAGGGCCAGTCCCTGTTCCGTGCGGCCCGCGCCCAGCATGGCCTGGCCATCGTTGTAGGCCTGGTTGCCGGCGCAGGCGGCCAGCAGGGACAGCAGCAGCGGCAGGGTGATGAGATTGCGAGGCATACGTGCGGCGCGTCGTTTCAATTGAGGTCCCCTACGGCGAGTGTCTGTTTCAGGTTGAGCGGCAGATAGGTAAATTGCAGGGAACCCTGCACCACGCCGTCGAAGCGGTAGCGCTCTTCCAGCATGTCGCCGGGCCGCGCCACCACGTTGCGTTCGCCCGCCTGCAGGAAGTAGGCGGCCTTGCCTTCGTCGACGAAGCGGCCGAGGAATTGAAAGGGCAGCGGTGGCGGCGCGTTCGCGTCGATGGCGGCGACAGTGCGGCTGGCCTGGGCCGCCTGCTGGTCGAGCATGATTTTTTTCGGCGTCTCGGGCTGCCAGCTGTGCTTGGCAAACAGGGTCGCCGCCTCATCATCGTCGAGCGCCCGGCGCCGCTCGATGACCAGCCCCGCACGGGCAGGCGGGGCGCTGGCCGGCGTGACGAGGGCCGCTAGCGCCACGCGGTCCGCCTGGCGCGGCGTGGCAGTGGCCGGGCCGACGATGCTGCCTTCGTCCTCGGGCGCGAAGAGGGCGGCCAGCAGGGTCGCCACGGCCGCCGCCGCCAGCACGGCTTTTTTCATGGACGCACCTCCGGCTTTTTCACCAGCAGGATGAACTGGATGCGCGCATCGATCTCGCCGGCCTCGATCTGTTCGCGCTTGAACAGCACGGAGTCGAGCGTCAGGGTGGGCAGTTCCTGCAGGGCGTCGACGATGAAGGCTTGCAGCTGTGCGTATTCGGCCTTTACGGGCAGTGTGATCTGATAGCGCAAAAAGGCGGCGTTGCCGTCTTCCTGCGGCTTGTAGTCGGCCTTGGCCAGGGTGACGCCGCTTTTTTGTGCCACCTCCAGCAAGGTTTTCAGCTGCTCGGGAATGCTGTCATGCTGGGGCAGATAGGCGTGGAAGGCGGCCAGGCTATCGGCGTCCGCATCGAGCGTGGAGGCGGTGGATGGCATGGCAGACTGCCTTGCCGCTGCCGCCAGCTGCGCCGTCAGTTGTTGCTGGCGCAGCGCCAGCGCCTCGCCCTGCTGCACGGCGACGACTGCCAGCGCCAGGCTGGCGGCACCGATGGCGCAGGGCCAGCCCAGCTGGCGCCACAGGCGCTGCGCTTCCCACCGCAGGCGCGGTGGCATGCGCAGTTGCAGCCGCGACCGCGCCGGGCGCGCTTGCACTGTCAACACGGGTTTTATTGCCGCCATTGTGCCTCCAGCTGAAAACGGTACGGATGTTCCGGGGCGTCCGCGTTGCTGCTCATCTCGTGCTTGAGCAGATACACGGAACTGAACATGGGTTGCTGGTTCAAAAAGGCCAGGTAGTTGAGCATGTCCTGTGGCGTGGCCGCTTCGGCGGCGATCTTGAGGGCGCTGGCGCCATCCTGGCCCTGCTGCGCGTTCAGGTCCAGTCCCAGCAGGGCCACGCGCACGTCGCGCGGCGCCTGCACCGTCCTGACCAGGCGCGTGACGGGCAGGTTGAGCTGGCGCACGGCGACGGCGACCTGTTTCAGTTCGATGTCGCGTTCGCGCTGGGCGCTGGCGGACAGCGGTGCGCGCACGGTGCGCGCCGGTTGCAGCTGCGCCAGCTGCGCTTCCAGGCGCCGCGTTTCCTGCGCCTGCACCAGCCAGTACACGGCGGCCGGCAGCAGCGTCAATGCACCCGCCAGGCACAGGATCAGGCGCCAGCCACTGAAGGTCTGCGCCGCGCTGGCGGGCAGGAAGTCGATGCGGCTCAGGCCCATGCGGCCTCCCGCATCAGGTGCGCGGCGCTGGCCACGGGCATGGCCTGGAAGCGCGCCGGCAGGTCCGGCTGCGGTACGCCGCTCAGGTCCAGCAGCGCCACGTGCTCGATCGTGTCGAGCTGCGGCGCGCGCAAGTTCCAGCGCCGCCATGCCCGTTCCAGTTCAGCGCCCCAGGCCGCGTCGCAGGACTGGCTGTGCAGGGCCGTGATGCGCCCGCCGCCGCTCGTCGCCAGCAGCAGCCGTCCCGCTTCCACCAGGGCGAAGGCGGCGGGTTTGCCAGCGGCGATGCTGCGCCAGGCCGGACCCACGATGGGTTCGACGGACAGGCAGCGCCGGCCTTGCGCGCCGGCTGCGTCCTGCACGCCTTGCAGCAGGGCCGCATCGATGCCGCAGGCCAGGCGCGGCTGGCCAAAGGGGGCGTCGTCGGCGGTCAGGCGCCAGGCGCGCGCACTGTCGCCGTAGACGGCAGCGAACTGGCCATGCAGGAAGCGCTGTGCGCTGCTTCGGTCGAGCAGGGCGCCGCTCCACGGCACGATCAGCATGGCGCACCAGCGGCTGGCCAGGCTGACGGCCAGCGGGAGCTTTTTGCCGCTGTCTTGCTCCAGCCAGCCGCACAGGGCGGCCAGCGCCACTTCCCAGCTGGCGCCGGGGTTCACGATGGACAGGTGGAAAGCGCTGCCGGCCACGGGATGGCCGGCGCGGCGCTGCACGCCGTGGAGCGCGTGCGGCGCCAGGTGCAGGCACACGGTGGTGCGGGCAAGGCGTTCAATAAGTGACACGATTGAGCTCCGCTAACGTGGTTTCACCGCGCCGCACCAGGTCCAGGCCCGCTTCGCGCGCCAGCCTGAAACCGTTGCGCGCCGCTTCTTCCTTCATCTGGCTCAGGGGCGCGCGCGTGCAGATCAGTTCGCGCATCGCGTCGCTGAGCATCAGCACTTCGGCCACGGCCTTGCGGCCCTTGTAGCCGGTGCCGCGGCAATGGCCGCAGCCCTTGCCGGCCATGAATTGCCAGTCCTGTACCTGATGCAGGGCCAGGCCGCTATCGCGCAGTTGCTGTGCATCGGCCAGCACCTCGGCGCTGGCGTCGATGGCGCAATGGGCGCAATTGAGGCGCAGCAGGCGCTGCGCCACGATGCCGTTCAGGGCCGCCGTAAAGCTGTAGGCGTCCACGCCCATGTGCAGGAAGCGTCCCACCACGTCGAAGACATTATTCGCATGCACCGTGGTAAACACCAGGTGGCCCGTGAGCGCAGCCTGCACGGCGATCTGCGCCGTCTCGTCGTCGCGGATTTCGCCGATCATGATCTTGTCGGGATCGTGGCGCAGGATGGAGCGCAGGCCGCGCGCAAAGGTCAGTCCCTTCTTTTCATTGACGGGTATCTGCAGCACGCGCGGCAGCCGGTATTCGACGGGGTCTTCGATGGTGACGATCTTGTCGCGTCCCGTGTTGATTTCCGTGATGGCCGCGTACAGGGTGGTGGTCTTGCCGGAACCCGTGGGACCCGTCACCAGCAGCATGCCGTGCGGCTTGGCGGCCAGGCGGCGTATCTGTTCGATGGCGTCCTCGTTCAGGCCCAGGCTTTCCAGGCGCAGCGCCTGCGCCGCTTCCGTCAGCGCGCGCCGGTCCAGCAGGCGCAGCACGGCGTCCTCGCCAAAGATATTCGGCATGATGGAGACGCGGAAATCGATCTCCGCCCCTTTCACGCGCACCTTGAAGCGGCCGTCCTGGGGGATGCGCCGCTCGGCGATGTCGAGGTCGGCCATGACCTTGATGCGCGAGATGATCTGTTCGGCCATCTGCAGCCCCTGCACCTGGCCCGCCTGCACCAGCACGCCGTCGACGCGGTATTTGATGACCAGGCTGGCCACGTCGCATTCGAGGTGGATGTCGCTGGCCTGGAATTTCAGGGCGTCGTAGATGGTGGAGTTCACCAGTTTGACCACCGGGCTGCTGTCCTCGCTGATGCGGATCAGCGAGATATCCTCGATGCTCTGGTCGAGCCCCGGCACATCATCACCGTGCTGCATTTCCTGCATCGCCTGTTGTACGCTTTCCTGCTGCAGCAGATAGGCGGCCAGGTCGTCCGGGTGCGCCAGCGCCACCGTGAATGGCGTGGACAGGGCGAAGTCGGCCCACTGCAGCAGGTCTTCGGCAAACGGGTTGCCGATGATGAGCACGGGCGGCGCGTCCGGGACACCGGCTTGCAGCAGCACGCAATCGCGCTGTGCGCAATCGGTGTAGGGCAGCAGGCCAAAGGCGGGCAGGCTGGCCTGCAGCTCGGCCATCGTCCACGCCGGGTAGCGGAACAGGGCGGCCAGCTGGCGCAGGAAGACGTCGGGTGGCAGGGCTGCCGTTTCCTGCAGCACGGCCATCTGCGGGCGGCCCTGTGCCAGCGCGCTGGCGTGGGCCTGGCGCAGCATGGCCGCATCGAGCACGGCCCGTTCTTCTTCGCGCGCGTTCATGGCAGGCACCGTATGGTCAAGACCCTCAAGATAAACTCCCGGCCAGTTCAAAGATCGGCATATACATCAGTACCACCACGCCGCCGATGACGACGCCGATGATGGTCATCAACAGCGGTTCGAGCAGGCGCGAGGCCCAGTCCACCCAGCGGGCGAATTCCTCGTCGTGGAATTTGGCCGAACGTTCCAGCATGTCGCCCAGGCGGCCCGTGTTCTCGCCCACTTTCAGCAGCGACTGCGCCACCGGCGTGGCCATCCCGGCCTGCTCCAGCGCGGTGGAAAACGGCATGCCTTCCTGTACCGCGCGGCGCGCCTGCGCCAGCTGCTCCTGCTGCGCCGGCAGCAGCATGGGCGCGACCATGGCCAGCGCCTTGTGCAGCGGGATGCCCGCATGCAGCAGCAGGCTCAGGGCGCGGTAGAAACGCGCCAGGCGAAACTCGGCCGCCTTCTCCGCCAGCACGGGCAGGCGCAACAGGCGCAGCACCAGTGCCTGGCGCGCGCCGGCATTGCCAGCGCCGAACAGCACGGCGGCCACCACGCCGGCCAGGGCGCTGGCGCACAGCAGCGGATGCGCGGCCAGGGTCTGGCCAAAGCCCAGCAGCATTTGCGACATCCACGGAATGTCGCGGCCCGAGCTTTCATACACGACGCTGAACTTCGGCACCACGTAGCCGAGCAGGAACAGGGTCACCAGGCCGCCGACGACGAGCAGCATGCACGGGTAGATGGCGGCGGAAATGAGTTTTTTGCGGATGGCGTCGAACTGCAGCTGATAGCCGACGAAGCGCGCCAGCGCCTCGGGCAGGTTGCCCGAGCGTTCGGCCGCATGCACGGTGGCGATGTAAATGTCGGGGAAGATGTCGGGGAAACCGGCCAGGGTGTCGGAAAAGCTTTGCCCTTGCTGCAGGGTGAGCACGATGGCGGCCAGGGTCGCCTTGGCGCCGGCGCGCGTTTCCTTGTTGTGCAGGGTGGCCATGGCCTCGCCCAGGTTCAGGCCCGCTTCGAGCAGGGCCAGCAGCTCCTGGCTGAATTGCAGCAGGGGCAGGCCCTGCTTGCCCGGCCGCGCCACGTTGCCCGTGTCCAGGGCAGTGCTGTCATCGACGGCCAGCACGCGCCAGCCGCCGCGCACGGCCGCGCGGATCGCCTCGGCCTCGCTGGCGGCGTCGATGGCCAGCGCCTGGCTGCCCGCCGGGCCCTGCACCTGGAGGTGGAACTGCATCGTCGGCTCAGGCGAGCATGGTGAGGGCCTTGGGCGTGAAAACGGGGTGAGATGAAAAGGCGAAAGCGCGTGCGGACAAGGTCGAAGTAGGCATCGGTCAGGAACAATCCAAAAAAAAAAAAAAGTTCAATGCGTCGCGGGTACCGGCAGCAAAAGTGCAATCACTGCCTCAGGGTAGACTGGAATTGCCAGAAAATCAATCGTGCGGTGCGGGCAAGCCTTGTATCGACGGCTTGCCCGCATCTTCAAGCGCTTACTGCGTGACCAGGCTGACCTTGTCGATCACGAACGAAGTTTGCAGCGAGGCGTCTTCGGTCGCGGCAAACGACAGCTGCACCGTCTGGCCCTTGTAGGCGATCAGGTCAAAGGTGCGGATCTGGTAGCCGGCCGCCTTGTTCACGTTCGAGTACGTGGCCAGGGTGCCCAGCACGGTGCCGGCGCTGTTCTTCACCGTCACCACCAGCTTGTCGTACACGGTGTTGCCCGTTTCGGCCGTGTCGATATGCAGCGCGAACGTCAAGCTGGCGGCGGTGGCGGCGGCCGGAATGGCCACGCTTTGCGTCAGCGATTCGCTGGCCGTGGTGCCATTGCCGCCCAGCCAGGCGTACTTCGTGCCTTCATACGCGGTTTGCCCCGTGAAGGTGCCGATGGCGCCGGTGGTGCCGCTCCAGCCCGTGGCGCCGGACTCGAAGCCGCCGTTCGTCACTCGTTCCGTGGCCGAACTGGTGCCCACGGTCAGGGTGGCGTTGTTCGACGTTGCCGTCACGGCGGGCGACGAGGAATCCGTCACCGTGGCCTTGAAGACGGCGCCGCTGTCGGCCGCCACGGTCGTGAAGCTGTAGGTCGGCGAGGTGGCGCCGCTGATCACGGCGCCGTTGCGGAACCACTTGTAGGTGTACGGTGCCGTGCCGCCACCGGCGCCGACGGCGAACGAAGCGCTGGCGCCCGGCGCGACCGTGATGCTGGCCGGCTGGCTGGTGATGGTGACCGCGCCGCCCGTGGTCGATTCATCGACGTCGGTGCCCACGTTGATGGCCGCATACGCGCGCTTGACGGCGGTCGCTTCGGCGCTGCCCACGCCATACAGTTCCTCGGCTGACTGCAGCACCTTGTTGCGTGCGTCGGCGTAGTTGGTCGACGAGGTGAACTTGGTGGTGGCCGCCTTGAACCAGATGCGGTAAGCCTTGTCGCTGCCGATACCGGTCATGGCCAGCGGGCTTTTGTTCAGGTAGGAGCTGTAGTAGTCGCTGCTGGAAGTGGAGTTCGAACCTTGCGACAGGAAGTAGAACATGCGGTTGTTCGGGCCGCTGCTGTAGTGGACGTCGAGGTTCTTGATGGTGCTGCTCCACGCATTCGGGCTGCTGCCATCCTTGCTAGGCTTGTACAGCCAGCGCAGAGGCTGGCCATTCTTGGCGATTTCCTTGCCCGTCATCCAATCGTTGCCCGTGTTGGGGATGCTGGTGCCCGTGCCGCCCGCGCGCGCATACGCTTCCACCATTTCACCGGCGATGTCGGAGCTCGATTCATTCAAGCCGCCCGACTCCTGCGAGTAGATTAGGCCCGAGGTGGCGTCCGTGATGCCGTGGCCCATTTCATGGCCGATCACGTCGATGGAACCGAGGTTGTTGAACGAGCTGCCGCCGTCGCCGATGTACATGCACTTGCAGCTGCTGTCGTAGTAGGCATTGTCGTAGGCCGTGTTGACGTGGGCGGCGATGTGGGTGGCCGTGTTGTTGCCGTCCAGGCTGGACCAGCCCAGCACATTCTTGTGCGTGTCGTAGGTGTTCATCAGGCCCCACATGGCGTTGACTGCCGCCGTCTGACCATTGGCGTTGGTGGTGCTGCCGCCGTTGATGTACTGCTGGCCATCGCCCCAGGTATTGCTGGTGCTGCTGTACACGCTGCCCGAGGAGGTGCCGTGGTTGGCGTTGGTGATGGCCATGCCGCCGAAACTGCCGCCGGTGCCGCGGCTCGGGTCTTTCATGGTGTAGGTGCTGCCGGTCAGCGTGGTGTTGAGCGGCACCTGGCCGTTGTACTGGCTGTTGCCGATGCCGGCCACGGTTTTCAGGGCTTTCCATTGGCGCAAGATGCGGCCATCCTTGGCGCTGACGACGGTATCGTAGTAGATCGGCTTGTTGCCGCTGATCATGCGCGTCTGCACCAGATAGGCCAGTTCGTAATGGTCGACGACGTCCTGCACGTCGAGGGCGTTCAGGGCCGCTTCCGATTTGTTTTCGGCGCCGGCCACGCGCACGGTTTTCATGACGGGGTAGATCAGCAGCTGCGCCTGTGGCGGCACATGGTCGACGGCGCGCACGCCGATGTTGTCGACGGCGGCGGCGATGGCGGCGGCCGCGCTGATGGCAGGCGTGGTGTCGATATCGGTGGTGGCGCTGCGGGTGACGGAATTGACGCCGCCGCTACCGAGGCCGGAAGCGCGGTCCGACACCGATTCGCTGACGATGTCGCCGGCGCTGTTGCTGACCACGACTGTTTCGGAACCGAAGACGGGCAAGCCCTTGTAGGTGTGCTGCACGCGGCTCACGCGCGTGCCGCTCACGCCAGGATGCTGGGCGCCCACGGCAAAGCCATGCTCGGTGTTCAGGCCGCGGCTGCGTGCCTGTGCCGCCAGTTTATTGACCAGGCTGGCAGTCTCTTGTGGCGACGCCAGGCTGACCGGGGCGGCCATCAGGGTAGATGGCAGCGGCATGGCGGCATGCGCCGTGGTGGCCATCAGCGGCAGGGCGGCGATGGATGCGGCAACTATCGTCAAACGTAAATTCATTTCTGCTCCAGGGTATCGGTTAGGAAAATGGTGAATGAACTGGCCGCGATTGTCTGATGGCCACCCCGGCGTGCCTGGCGGCGGGCGGATAGCCTGCCGTTGTTGTAATGGGATGGCGCCGGGTAGAGCGACACTAAACTTGTCGATATCGCCATGTCAAAAAATTCAAAAAATGGGTCACGGGGCGTTTATTTGTTAAGAATTGAACATTTATCCGCGATTTATGCAGCGAAGGTTTGATCTGTCGCAAGCCGTAACTTTTGTTTTGGACTACTCCCTCTATTGGGCCGTTCTGTTGGCAAAACACTGTTGCGTTTTTTAAATGTTGCGATCTACACTAGGTCGTCGCATTGCCCCCAGCGGGCAAGGCGACGACAAAAAAAGCGCACGCGGCAATGACCGCGTTCAGGTAGCGCATCGGGAAAAAAATCGGGAGTCTTCCATGACGTCAGTACTGTTCTCTGCAGTTGGTTTCAGCCATTTCCCCTCTGGAGCGGCGCTGATGCTGCATCCGCCTTCCTAGCCGCCATCACCTGACCCGGCGCCCGCAAGGGTGTTTGTCCAGCTGTGCGGCCCCGCTTCCAGGCGTGGCCGCGGGAGTAGTGCGTCTTTTTTTTTAAGGAAGGGTTGCCGGCTCCTGGTGCGTGCACCGGAATCGCCGGCCCGCGGAACTATGCTTTCGATAGCGACTAAAGTGGAACAGATCGTGATGGAATCGGCCTTTCTCAGCGAGGGACTGGGACGGGGCTTGCTCAACCTGTCGGAACTGGCGCGCCAGCTGCAGCCGCAGTTGGAGACGGATTTATGGAAGCCCGTGGGACAGGCCGCCGTGGTCATGGCGCTGCGCCGCCTGGCAGAACGGATGCCGCCGCAGAAAAGCGGCGAGATCGTGCTGGCGCACCGCGCGGGAGAACTCTCCACGCGCAGCGAATTGATGGTGTTTACTTACCGCTATTCCGACCAGACCTATGCCTGCCAGCGGCAGCTGCTGGCGCTGGCAGCACCGCAGCGGGGCACTTTCATCACCATCACGCGCGGCGTCAACGAGGTGATGGTGATCTGCAGCCGCACCCTGCACGCGCTGGTGGAGGAAGTCTTCGGCAGCGAGCAGGAACTGGCGCGCCTGGAACGGGTGACGGCCGTGACCCTGCACCTGGCGCCGGAAACCTGCTACACGCCGGGCGTGTACCACGCCATCCTGCGGCGCCTGGCGTGGGACCGCATCAACCTGATCAACATCATCTGCACCTACACGGAGCTGACCTTGCTGCTGGAGGCATCGCAGACGGGGGCGGCGTTTTCCGTGCTGTCGAAAATCGCCGCGCAATGAAAAGCGCCCCGCTGCAGTGCTGCAGCGGGGCGCTTTCAGGCGTGAGCCGGTCTTACTTTGCCAGCTGCGTGCGCACGCGGGCAATCGCGGCGCGCACCTGCTTAGGCGCGGTGCCGCCCACGTGGTCGCGCGCGGCCACGGAGCCTTCCAGGGTCAGCACTTCGAACACGTCTTCGCCCGTCAGTGGCGAGAAGGCGCGCAGCTGCTCCAAAGACAGGTCGGCCAGGTCGCAGCCCGCGTCGACGCAGGCGCGCACGGCCAGGGCCACGGCTTCATGCGCATCGCGGAAGGGCAAGCCTTTCTTGACCAGGTAGTCGGCCAGGTCGGTCGCCGTAGCGTAGCCTTGCAGGGCGGCCGCGCGCATGGCTTCCGGTTTCACCGTGATGCCGCCGGCCATGTCGGCGAAGATGCGCAGGGTGTCGATGACGGTGTCGACGGTGTCGAACAGCGGTTCCTTGTCTTCCTGGTTGTCCTTGTTATAGGCCAGCGGCTGGCCTTTCATCAGGGTCAGGAGGCCAGTCAGGTGGCCGTAGACACGGCCTGTCTTGCCACGCGCCAGTTCCGGCACGTCGGGGTTTTTCTTTTGCGGCATGATCGACGAGCCGGTGCAGAAGCGGTCGGCGATGTCGATGAAGCCGATGCGTGGGCTCATCCAGATCACCAGTTCTTCGGCCATGCGCGACACGTGCATCATCAGCACGGCGGCGGCGGCGCAAAATTCGATGGCGAAATCGCGGTCCGAGACGGCGTCGAGCGAGTTATGGCAGACGTCGTCGAAACCCAGGGTCTTGGCCACGCGCAGGCGGTCGATGGGGAAGGTGGTACCGGCCAGCGCGGCGGCGCCCAGCGGCAGGCGGTTGACGCGCTTGCGGCAGTCGGCCATGCGCTCGGCGTCGCGGCCGAACATCTCGACATACGCCAGCATGTGGTGGCCAAAGGTGATCGGCTGCGCCACCTGCATGTGGGTAAAGCCCGGCATGATGGTGTCGGCATGCTGCTCGGCCAGGTCCGTCAGCGCGCTGCGGAAGGTCGCCAGCAGGGTCGTGATGTCGTCGATGGCGGCACGCACGTACAGGCGGATGTCGGTCGCTACCTGGTCGTTGCGCGAACGGCCCGTATGCAGGCGCTTGCCCGCATCACCGACCAGTTCCGTCAGGCGTTTTTCAATATTCAGGTGGACGTCTTCCAAGTCCAGCAGCCATTCGAACTGGCCGCTGGCGATTTCCTGCGAAATTTGCGCCATGCCGCGCTGGATTTCAGCGTAGTCGGCCGGGCTGATGATGGCTTGCGCATGCAGCATTTCCGCATGGGCCAGCGAACCCTCGATATCGAACAGCGCCAGGCGCTTGTCAAAAAATACAGAGGCGGTGTAGCGCTTGACGAGGTCCGAGACCGGTTCGGAAAACCGGGCCGACCAGGCTTCGCCCTTTTTGGAGAATTGATCAGTCATGAAAGAAGTCCTTTAGTGTAGGGCGATTATAAACAAGGTTGGCCCGCGGTAGGACTTTTAGGGGCGCGCAAGGCGGGGAAATGGCGCGCAATGGGGCTTGCAGGCGTCAGATGGGCGCGGCTGGGGGCCATCCGCCTTCCATCGCGCGCTTTTGTATTCTGTCCCGCCAATCGTGCGTTTTGTCGCAATCCGGTGGCAGTGCAGGGACGATCGGCCTACAGTTCAATCATCGCAGCACACAACCAGCCACCTAAAGGAAAACATCATGAACATCGCCAAAAACATGGAAGCCATCTTCGTCGCCATCATCGCCATCGCCGCTGCCACCAGCCTGGCCACGGCCGCCGTGCCGAAGTTCCGCGCCGCGCCAGCCGCCCCTGCCGCCCTCATGGCCAGCGCCGATAACGTCACCATGCACACCGTGTATGTGAGCGCCAAGCGCTTGAGCGCCGCGGAAAAAGCCGCGCTGTAAGCGCGGTTATGGCATGCCAGCAGGACCAGTAGTCATCAAGCAGTAGTCAGCAAGCAGCAAGCAGCATCAGTCACAGCATCAGCTCCAGCCAAACGGCATCATCGGCAGTCAGGACGGGCGGCGCCCCCGGTTCATGCCAGCCACCACGCATGCATTCCCTGGCAAGCACACGCCGGCCCGGCGGCACGCACACCTTGTTTCGGCAGTTGCCCGGCATCGCCATTATTTTCCCCCATCGTGCAAGTTTTTTCCGCCCATCCGTACTACCTGTCCATTGATTCAGGCCTGGCGGCCGCGCCACGATCCTGCCAGTTTCCGCGCTTGCCGGCGCACCCGGAAAATCTCGGTAAGAAAAAACGCCACGGGGAGCATGGCTCGCCGTGGCGTTTTTTACTGCCAGTGCATCAGGCAGGGAGGAATCAGAAGCAGCAGCGCCAGCACCAGGTAGATCAGCTGCAGCGGGATCATCCACTTGGCCCAGGTGATCCAGGGTACGCGCGCCAGCGCCAGTACGCCCACGGTGATGCCGGAGGTGGGGATCATCGGCGTGGTGAATTCGCCGAACTGGAAGGCCAGGATGGCCGTCTGGCGCGTCACGCCCACCAGGTCGGCCAGCGGCGCCATGATCGGCATGGTGAGCGCCGCCTGGCCGCTGCCCGAGTGGATGAAGAAGTTGATCACCGACTGCATGAAGAACATCTTTTGCGCGGCGAAGACGGGGCTCGACGACGCCACCAGCGGCGTCAATGCGTGCAGCATGGTGTCGATGATCTGCGCGTCGCGCGCCAGGATCATGGTGCCGCGCGCCAGGGCGATGACCAGCGCCACGCTGACCATGTCGCGCGCGCCCTGCACGAAAGCGGCCACCAGGCTGTCCATGTCGAGGCGGCCGACCAGGCCGACGACGATGGCCATCACCAGAAACAGGGCGGCGATTTCATCGATGAACCAGTCGTACTTGACGACGCCGACGACCATGGTCAGCAAGGTGCCCAGGAAGATCCACAGCACGGCGCGGTGCGTGCGCGTCATGCCGGCGAAGCTGTCCAGGTCCAGCGTGTGTTCGCTGCGCTTTTCGATGTCGAGCAGGTAGGTCGGGCTTTTTTCCGGGTGGCGCTTGATGCGCGCTGCGTACCACATCAGGAACAGGATGCTGACGGCCGTGGCGATGGCCCAGACGATCAGGCGGTAGCCGATGCCGGAAAAGATCGGCACGCCGGCGATGCCTTGCGCGATGCCGACGTTGAACGGGTTCAAAAAGGCGGCGGAAAAACCCACTTGCGAGCCGATGAAGGGAATCGACACGCCGGTGATGGTGTCATAGCCCAGGGCCAGGGCCAGCGGCACGAAGATCAGGATGAAGGGAATGGCCTCCTCGTTCATGCCGAAGGTGGCGCCGCCCAGCGAAAACATGGTGAAGAAGACGGGGATGATGGCGGCGCGCACGAAGCGCGAGCTGGTGTGCGCCTTGGCGATGGCCTTGATCAGCGAATCGAAGGCTTCGGTTTTTTGCAGCACGGCGAAGGCGCCGCCGACGATCAGCACGAAGCCGATGATCAGGCTGGCGTCGACGAAGCCCTTGATGGGCGCCATCATCAGGGCGGCCAGGCCTTGCGGCTTGTTCTCGACATAGTGGAAGGTGCCGGGAATGATCAGCTGCTTGCCGTTCACCAGCTGGGTGTCGAATTTGCCGCCGGGTACCAGCCAGGTGGCCAGCGCGATCATGGCCAGGATGCCGCAGAGCAGGACGAAGGTATTGGGGAGCTTGAATTTTCTCATGGTGCCTGGGTTCTTTATTGGCTGAGCAGGCTGCCGCCGCGGAAGGCGACGGCACCGGCGACCTTGCCGACATTCATGCCGCGCAGGACGTGGCGGTGGGCGCTGCGCGCGAAGAATACACCAGCGACGGTGCAGCGCAACGTCGTCGTTTCGCCGCTGACCGGGTCGATCAGGTCGGCCAGCGCATCGCCGGCGGCCAGCACGTCGCCCATTTCGCGCAGGTACACCAGCACGCCGTGATGCGGCGCGAGGATAGGCTCCACACCGGCCAGCGGCGTCGGCTCGCATTGCGGCGCGGGCAGGCCGTCGCCGGCGCCGGCGATTTCCAGCACGCCTTCGATGGCGAGGAAGCGCAGCAGGGCGGTGGCGTCGCGTTCTGCCAGGGCGTAGCTCACTTCCACTTCGCCGCGCAACTCGACGGTGGTCGACAGGCAGGCGGCGGGAATCGGGAAGCGGCCGCCAAAGTGCGCGTCGAGATCCCACCACAGGCGGCTGCACGCTTCATCGAATGGTTCTTCGCCGGCCGCCAGTTCCAGCAGCACGGCGCGCGCGCCAAGTAGCGCGGAGAGGGGCGCGATCTGCGCCGCCAGCGGCGTGCCCGTGTAAATGTGCAGGGCCGCCTCGTTATCGCAATGCAGATCGAGCACGATGTCGGCATCGATGGCCATGCCCAGCAAGGTTTTCTTCAGCGTTTCCGCGTCCGTGCCGGGCCGCCAGGCGGCGACGGCGTCGCGCGCGTGTTCGCGTATCAGGGCCACGTTGGCTTGCGCATCCTGTCCCAGCTTGCCAGCGAGCGTGGTTTTCAATTCATCGGCCACGTGGCGGTAGGCGCGGTTGAAATTGATGCCCGTGGTCAGGTCGAAGCGGCCGAACGGCGCGCCATGGATGGCTTGCGCCAGGCCGAGCGGATTGGCGGCCGGCACCAGGATGATTTCGCCATGCACCTTGCCCGCCGCTTCCAGCGCCAGCAGTTCGCGGCGCAGGAATTGCGACACCAGCATGCCCGGTACCTCGTCCGCATGCAGCGCCGCCTGGATATACACTTTCTTGCCGCTGCGGCTGTCGGCCGCCGCGCCGCCGAAGTGAAAGCTGCTCAGTTGGCAGGACACGCTGGCGTGCGGCGTGGAGATCGGATGCTGTTGTACTTGCATGGTGAGTGCCCCGGAAAGGTGCATGGTTGGTGGATTTCGGTCGATTATGTCGCATTATTTTCACTAAGTAAATCAATGAAAATCCATTTACAAAAATTTGTTGAGTTTTCTTTTTGATATGCGTACAGTGAGTTCCAGTATCCATTTTTTATGCAGCGGCACCGCTGCGCCGCACAGACAAGCACAGGCCGCCAGTGATATGAAAGCATCCGCCAGTCCTGCCCGCAGCATCAAGCGCACGCCACGCACGCCGGCGCTGTCCGGCGCGCTGGCGTCGCCCGACGCCGCGTTTGCGCAGTCGCCGCTGGGGCAGGCCTTGATGCATGTACTGGGTGGCGGCTCGGCGTCGCAGCGGCAGATCGCCGACTACCTGCTGCGCAACCAGATGCGCGTCACCGCGCTGGGCATCGAGGAGCTGGCCGACAGCTGCCAGGTGTCGACGGCGACCATCAGCCGCTTCGCGCGCGACATCGGCCAGAAAAATTATTCCGCCATGCGCAGCGCCATGGCGGAAACCCTGCAGTCACTATTGCAGCCGGTCGACAAATTGCGCCATACGATAGAGCGGCGCGCGCGCGCCACCTCGCCCATCACGCAAAGCCTGGAATATGCGGCCGCGAATATCGCCGCCACCTCCGGCGCCCTGTCGCTGCCGGAGATGCACGCCGTGGTGCGCCGGCTGACGCGGGCCAGGGTGGTGTATGTGATGGGCTTTGGCCTGTCGGCCAACCTGGCCGGCATGCTGGTGCAGCATCTGCAGCCATTTTGCCCGCACGTGGTGGAAGTGGTGGGCATCGGCGGCTCGGAAGTGGCGGCTGGCCACCTGGTCAACCTGACGGCGCACGACGTACTGGTGGTGATCTCGTTTCCCCGCTACACGCTCGACTGCATCGGCCTGGCCAGCTTCGCGCGCGACCGCGGCGCCTGCATCGTGGCGCTCACCGACTCACCCGCATCCCCCTTGGCCGAACTGGCCGACCACGCGCTGTACGCGCAAAGCACGCATCCCGTCCTGCCCAGCAGCGCCAGCACGGCACTGGCCATGATCGAGGCGCTGGCCGTGGCGCTGATGGTGTCGAACAAGGACAACGTCGACAAGGCCGCCCGCCTGAGCGAGGTGATCGCCGCTTACCTGTATGGCGGCGAGCATGGCATGCAGGGCCCCCGGAAAACAGCAGTCAAGCAGCGCAAGGCAGTGCATAAAAAGCAGTCACTATAAAAAATCAGGGTTAACATCATCGGGAGAGTTGCAATGCATAGGGAAAAACAACACGGCCGCCGCGCACTGCCACGCGAAGCGGTACTGGCACATGCGGTGCGCCTGGCAGTGGCCGCCTTGAGCGTGACGGCGGCGCTGGGCATGCTGGGCAATGGTGCGCTGGCGCAGGAACAAGGCACGGATGCGGAACCGGTACAGAAAAAAATGCAGCGCGTGGAAATCACGGGTTCGGCCATCAAGCGGCTGGAGTCCGAGACGGCGCTGCCGGTGCAAATCATCTCGCGCGCCGACATCGAAAAGGCGGGCGTGACGACGGCGGCCGAACTGATGGCGCGCGTCTCGGCCAACGTGGGCGGCCTGACCGATGGCGCCAGCATCAACGTGGGCGGCGACCAGCGCGGCTTCAACAGCGCCAATCTGCGCGGCGTGGGCACCTCGTCGACCCTGGTGCTGCTCAATGGCCGGCGCATGGCCAACTTTGCTTCGCCCGGCGACGACGCGGGCGTGGACTTGAACAATATCCCCGCCGCCGCCCTGCAGCGCGTGGAAGTGCTGCTCGACGGCGCTTCAGCCCTGTACGGCACGGACGCCATCGGCGGCGTGATCAATTTCATCACGCGCAAGGATTACCAGGGCGTGGAACTGAATCTGTATGGCAGCGGCACGCAGGAAGGCGGCGCCGGCAAGCGCACTGCCAGCATCACGGCAGGCACGGGCGACCTGGCCGCCGATGGCTACAATATCTTTGCCGTCGTCGACCTGCAGCAAACCGACCGCCTCAGTTCCTCGCAGCGTAAGTTCATTCCGAAGCTGCAGATACCGCAGCGCCTCGGGCATTTGCTGTCGAGCTTTACCAGTCCGGCGAATATCCGCCTCAGCGGCGCCCAGCGCACGCACTTGCAGGACAACGATTTCCAGCTCAACGGCCAGCCGATCACCAACCGGCAGATCAATTTTTCGATCCCGAACTGCGCGCCGCCGGCCAATCTGTACCTGCCGGCGGGGACGGGCGGCGTCGATGCCTGTACCTACGACTACATGGGAGACACGGAGCTGTATCCGAAGACGGACAAGCAGAACCTGCTCACGCGCGGCGTGCTGAAACTGAATAACGAGCACCAGCTGTATGCGGAGGTGGCGTTGAGCCGCTCGCGCAGTTACTACGTGGGTTCTTCGGCGCGCGTCATCGGCTATCTCGATTACAGCAAGGTGCCGCAGCTGGCCAATGCGGGCTTCGATACGGCGCTCGATGAGGATGGCGAACCGGTTGGGCGCGAACTGGAACTGCGCATGCGCCTGAATGAGGCGGGCATGCGCACCAGCCAGCTGACCAGCGAGAGCCAGCGTTTCGTGGTGGGCGCCACCGGCACGCTCGCGGGCTGGGATTATGACGTGGGCCTGAACCACAGCGTCAATGTGGTGAAGGACAAGGATACGCATGGCTATGTCCTGTATGACAAGCTGTTGGAAGGCATCGCCGATGGCCGCATCAATCCCTTCGGCCCATCGGGCGCGGAAGGCAAGGCGCTGCTCGACAGCATCCAGGTGAACGATGAGGTTCGCCATGCGCGCGGCACCATGGACTCGCTGGATTTCAAGGCATCGCGCGCGCTGATGGCGCTGGGTGGCGGCGACATGGCGCTGGCCGTGGGCGGCGAAGTGCGCCGCGAGCGCACGGAGTTCCGCCCATCGGCCTTGCTGATGAGCGACAACATCAACAACGACGCGGCGCCCGAGGGCGGCGTGGCCACCAGCGACAGCCGCAATGTGCAAGCGATCTACAGCGAATTGCTGCTGCCGTTCAGCAAACAGTGGCAGGCGCAGTTGTCCGGCCGTTACGATCATTACCAGCAAGTGGGCGGCGCCCTGAGTCCGAAGATCGGCCTGACCTACATGCCCAGCAAGCAGGTGCTGCTGCGCGCTTCGGCCGGCAAGGGCTTCCGCGCGCCATCGATGTCCGACCTGCACCGGCCCACTGCCTACAGCAGCACGGCGACCTTGCCCGATCCCGTGTATTGCGCCAGCGAGAACAATGATTACTCCGTCTGCGCCGACAACTGGGATACGCGCCGCTACAGCAACGACAAGCTGAAACCGGAACGCAGCCGCCAGTTCACGGCCGGCCTGGTACTCGAACCGAGTCAGCACTGGACCCTCAGTGCTGACTACTGGAACATCAAGCGCACGAATTTGATCAGTGAAATCGGTGACGACATCATCCTCGCCAACCTGTCCAAATATGGCGACCTGGTACACCGCGATGAAGACGGCTTGATCGATTATATCGAGCTGCGCAAGGAAAACCGCGGCGCGCAAAAAGCGGCGGGCATCGACATCACGGCCGACCTGCATGGCGTGAAAACGGCGTGGGGACGTTTCGGCGGCCACCTGAGCGGCACCTATGTGCTCGACTCGAAGATCCAGACCAGTCCTGGCGATAGCTTTATCAGCAATTTGAACAAGTTCGTCACGGATGGCGTGGTGCAGCGCTGGCGCCACACGATCACGCTGGACTGGGACAACGGCCCGTATTCGGCCAGCCTGTCGAACACCTATTCAAGCGGCTACGACGACCAGAATTCGGCCATCAACGTCGACGACGGCAGCGTCGTCAAGCAGAACCGGGTGAAGGCCTACACGATCTGGGACATGTCGGGCGCCTACGCCGTCAGCAAGCAGTTCAAGCTGCGCGCGGGCATACAGAACCTGTTCAATACCAGCCCGCCATTTTCGAACCAGGCGTACTTTTTCCTTTCCGGCTATGACCCGACCTACACGGACCCGCGCGGCCGGCGCTTCTATGCCAGCGCCAATTACAGTTTCAAGTAGGATGTTTCATCAAGTCGGGAGATACCGCAATAACGCTGCCGTGTGCGGCAAGTAGTATCGTAGTTCGATGGAGTTGGGTTGCAAGCAGCAGTATCGGCAGCAATGGCGCGTGCCTGCATCAATCAGCATGCGCCACTTTCCTTGTATTCGAAAGGCACCATGAAATCATCCGCAAGCCTGTATCAACAACTCTGTGCCGCGTTGCTGTTCGCGCTGGCGTGTTGCAGTATCCCCGCCGTGGCGGCGCCCGCCGGCAGTGCCATCGGCACGGCGCCGCAGGGCACCCTCGTCATCATCGGCGGCGGCCTGCGGGCCGACAATGCCGAAGTCTGGCAGCGCATCGTCGCCCTCTCTGGCGGCAAGGGCGCGCGCATCGCCGTGCTGGCCTCGGCCGCGATGAACCCGGAGAAATCCGGTGAAAGCATCATCAGGAAGCTCAATCAGTACGGCGCCGATGCGTTTTTCGTGCCGCTGGCCGTGAAACTGCCGAATAGCGATTACCGCAAGGCGGCCGAGGACCCGTCCATCGTCACGCAGATCAAGTCGGCCACCGGCATTTATTTCGCTGGCGGCGACCAGGGGCGCATTACGCAAGCCTTGCTGCGCCAGGACGGCAGCCGCACGGCCGCGCTGGAAGCCATCTGGTCGGTCTACCGCAATGGCGGCGTGATCGCCGGTTCCAGCGCGGGCGCCGCCATCATGAGCACTACCATGTTCTACGATGCCAAGCCGGTGCTCGACATGCTCAAGATGGGCGTCACGGACGGCCGCGAAATCGCGCCTGGCCTGGGCTTCATCGGCAGCGATGTCTTCGTCGACCAGCATCTGCTGGTGCGAGGCCGCTTCGCCCGCATGATTCCCGTGATGCTGAAGAAGGGCTATCACCTGGGACTGGGTATCGATGAAAACAGCGCCATGGTGGTCGACGCCATGCGTGACGTGGAAGTCATCGGCTACAGCGGCGCCCTGCTGATCGACCTGTCGGGCGCCATCAGCGACCGTGGCGTGAAAAATTTCAATATCAGCAATGCCGCCATCAGCTACCTGGACCGGGGCGACAAATTCAACCTCGTCACGCGCGTGTTTACGCCGTCGCCGGACAAGGCCGACAACAAGCTCGATCCGAATCAGCCGGACATGCGCGAACCCGTGTTTACCAACGATATCCTCGGCAATAATGCCGTGCTCGACCTGATGGGCAACCTGATCGACAACGCGCAGCAGGAAGCCATCGGCATCGCTTTCGGCAACCCGCGCGATCCGTATCCGGACCTGGGCTTCGAGTTCCGCTTCAGTAAAACGGTCAACAGCGTCGGCTACAGCTCCACCGAGGCGGAAGCGTATTCCGTGCTGAAGCTGCGCCTGGATATCCGCCCGATCCAGCTGCGCCAGCCGCTGTACCGCTACAAGTAAGCGGCAGCTTACCGCCGCCAGCGCGGCCAGGCGGCGATCGTCAAGGCCCTGAGCAGCCATTCGACGGGGCCATAAGCATTGCGGCGCAGCCACCAGCGGCTCAGTGGCAGTTGCAGGCAAAAGATGGCGGCGGCCAGCGCCAGCGCGCCGAGCGGCGAGACGCTGCCCATCAGCCTGGCGCCATACGCGAGGAAGAGCCAGGCGCAGACGGTCGACTGCAGCAGGTAGTTCGACAGGGCCATGCGGCCCGTGTCGGCCAGCAGGGCATACAGCCCGCCATCGCGCAGGCGCTCGAACAGGGCCAGTGCGATGGCCACGTAGGCGCCGGCCAGCAGTGGCGCCGTCGCCAGGCCCACGGCCAGCCCTGCCACCTGCCATGCCTGGCTGTCGCCATACACGGATGTCCATGCATAAAACGCGGCGCCAGGCAGCCCTGCCAGCGCGCCTGCCCACTGCAGGCGGCGGCGCAGCGGCAGATAGTCAGCGGCATGCAGCAGCAGTTCGCGCTTGCCGGCGGCCAGGCCGCACAGGAACATGGCCAGCGCGCATGGCGCCTGTACCAGCAGCAGCACAATCCAGATTTCACCGAGTTCGCGCACATGCTGCGCCATCACGCTGGCCGGCGTGCCACGGTAGGCCGCCAGCGCGGCCGCCGCTTTTTGCGCCATCGCCAGGGCATGTTCCGCGCCGTCCGCCGGTTGCAAGCCTTGCAGCCAGGCCAGCGCCGCCCAGAATGCCACGCAGGCGCCCACCAGCATCAGGGCCAGGCCCAGGGCGGCCCGCTCGCCGCAGCGGTGCAGCGCCAGCAGCACGATGCCCAGCACGGCGTAGGTGGTGAGTATGTCGCCATGAAACAGGACGATGGCGTGCAGGATGCCGATCAGCCACAGGCCCGTCTGGCGGCGCAGCATGCGCGGCGCGAACGGTGCGCCGGCACGCGCGGCCGCCTGCATCTGCAGGGTAAAACTGTAGCCGAATAAAAAGGAGAACAGCAGGTAGAACTTGGTCTCGAACAGCAGCGCGACGAGGAAATGCGTGACGCGGTCCACGCCGCCGTGAAAGGCCGGGTCGGTCAGGCCCAGGCCGAACCACGGCGTGGCGAAGGCGCAGATATTCACGACCAGGATGCCGAACAGGGCGCAGCCGCGCAGGGCGTCGACGTCGGCGATGCGCACCGGTGCGGCCGTCATGGCGGCGCTCATGCCAGGGCAGGGCGCAGGAAGCGCGCCAGCAGTACGTGCAGGCTGTCGCGCTGCGCCAGCGGCGCGTAATGCGGGTCGACGGCGACGCGGTTGAAGATGCCGTCGACCAGCGCGGCGATCCAGCTGGCCGTTTGCGCCATGTCGAGCGTGGCATCGGCCTGGCCTTGCGCGACCGCGTTTTCCAGCAAGGCTTGCACGCCGGCGCGCAAGGTGGCGTCGTTGCGCGCCACGCGGATGGCGATATCCGCGTCGCGCAGCGCTTCGGCGGCAATCTCCAGTGCCAGGCCGGCAAAGTCGCCGTCGGCCGCCAGCGCCAGTACCACGTCCACGAAGTCGAGCAGGGCGCCGTAGGCGTCGGCGCCGCCTTGGCGTTCGTCGAAATACGCGGCCGTCTCGCTGCCTTCCTGCTCGACGATGGCGGCGATGATGGCTTGCTTGGTGGCGAAATAGTGGAACAGGTTGCCCGGGCTCATGCCCGCCTGCGCGCAAATGGCGGCCGTGCTGGTCTGGTGAAAGCCCTTGCGGGCGAAGCAGTGGCGCGCCGCCGCCAGGATGGCGGCGCGGCGCGCGGCGTGCTTGTCGGGATCGATGGTGCGCATGCTGCTTTACTCCATTAGTAGACTGGTCAATCTAATATAATCCGGCCTTGCCGGGAGGTCAAGGACATCTGCTGCAATGGAGGCTTTGCAGGCCTCCAAGCTGTCGCTACAATGTGCCGCAGCGGTTTTTCGCAGGCCCGCCGGCAGGGCCGCCGATTGTTCGGGAAACCGCTCCCTTCACCTGTTTTTCTACCGTTTTAGGAATGCCATGCAGCTGACACCGATCCGATCCTTCCTCTGCGCGCTGGCGCTGGCCGCGGGTATGACACCCCTTGCGCAGGCTGCCAATGGGGCTGCCAATGCGGCGCAGCCGGCCACCATGCGCCTCGACTACCAGCACAGCGGCAATGCGCTGGGCGAACATTATGCGGTCGAGCGCGTGCTGGTCGAACCGCTGCCATGGCCTGGCAACATGGCGCGCACCATCGATGACAGCAACCGTGGCAACAACCTGCTGGAAGTGGTTGACATCAAGTCGGGCAAGGTGCTGTACTCGCGCGGTTTTTCCACCATCTTCGGCGAATGGGCCAGCACCGATGAAGCCAAGACCACCACGCGCGCCTTCCAGGAATCGGTGCGCTTCCCGCAGCCGCAGCAGCCCGTGCGCGTGCGTATCCTCAAGCGCGACGAGCGCGGCCTGTTTTCCATTGTGTGGAGCACGGATGTCGACCCGGCCGCGCAGGACGTGATCCGCAAGCAGCCGCCCGCGCCCGTCAAGCCGATCCCCATCCGCATCAGTGGACCGTCGCCCGACAAGGTCGATCTCCTGATCATGGGCGATGGCTACACGGCGGCCGAAATGGGCAAGTTCGAGGCGACGGCGCGCAAATTGGCCGAGCACCTGTTTACCGTCTCGCCATTCCGCGAGCGCGCCAAGGATTTCAACGTGTGGGCCATGGCCGCGCCGACGCAGGAATCGGGCGTGTCGCGCCCATCGACGGGCGTGCACCACGCTTCGCCGCTGGGCACGCGCTACGACATCTTTGGCAGCGAGCGCTATGTGCTGACGACGGACAACCGCGCCCTGCGCGACCTGGCGCAGTACGCGCCCTACGAATTCATCGAAATCCTCGTCAACAACGATACCTACGGCGGTGGCGGCATCTTCGGCCAGTTCAGCACGGCCGCAGCCAACAGCGACTGGGCCGACTACCTGTTCGTGCATGAATTCGGCCACCATTTCGCCGGCCTGGCGGACGAGTACTACACCTCGCCCGTGGCCTACCAGTCGAATGGCGAACGCCAGGAACCATGGGAGCCGAACGCCACGGCCTTGCGCGATCCGGCCAGGCTGAAATGGAAAAGCCACGTGAAGGCCGGCACGCCGCTGCCGACGCCATGGCCGAAGGAAGCCTACGACAGCCATGCGCGCGAGTACCAGCAGCAGCGCGCCGCCCTGCGCGCTGCCAATCGTCCGGAAAGCGAAATGAGTGCGCTGTTCAAGGCCGACCTGGCGTACACGCAGCAGCTGTTTTCCAAGGCGCCGCAGCGCCATGCGGTGGGCGCCTTCGAGGGCGCGAATTATGAATCGTCCGGCTACTACCGGCCCGAAATGCAATGCATCATGTTCGACCGCAGCGAGACGTTCTGCTCCGTGTGCCAGGATGGCATCAGCACCATCATCGACCTGTATACGCGTCCGGCCACCGTGCGCTAAGCGAGAATAGTTCCTGCAGTAATCAATGGGATGCCATGTTGCGTTGCAATAGCATGGCACCCATTTTCATTTCCTCCGCACAATTTTTCTCCTGCAATACCATTTCTTCCCCCATTTATCCGGCAATACCACTTTGCGTGGCGCGAGCAATTTTCCTTCTCGCCGGACTACAATAGTTATTAAATAAATACCGCGATTCGATTGCTTACAATTTGTTTCATTTAAATACTATTGAGGTAGAATTTGATGTACATCAATGTTGCATCGCCGCAATCGCACTTATAGTTGACCTCGCTCAAAGCCTTCTGCATGCGGATCGGACTTCTTGTAAATCTCGCGTCTAAATGCTGTAGAGTAATTTTCGCCCCGTACCAGCCGCTACACGGCGTGGTGCCGGCCTCGAATTTCAGTGACGGAAGCCAGATCCATGAAGATGCATATCCCCGCGCCTGACGCATGCAGCACCCTCCATCCCCACACGCCCATCGTACTGCCGTATGCGCGCGCCGGCGGCGTCACCCTGGCCACCTGTGCCGCTTCCGTGTGCGCCGGCGCCGTGCAATGCGTGAATGCCGCCACGCCGTGGCCGGCGCTGCGTCCGAGCAAGCCGTGAGCGCGCCCTTGCCGCAGTCGCTGCCCTTGCAAGGAAAACGGGGGCTGGTGGTCGGCATCGCCAATGCGCAAAGCATCGCCTGGGGCTGCGCCAGCGCGTTGCGCGCGGCCGGCGCCGAGCTGGCCGTCACCTGGCTCAATGACAAGGCGCGCCCGCACGTGGAACCGCTGGCCCTGCAAGTGCAGGCGGCCATCATGGCGCCGCTCGATGTGTCCGTGCCGGGCCAGCTGGAAGCCGTATTCGCGCAGATCGAACGGCAGTGGGGGCGGCTTGATTTTGTCGTCCATTCGATCGCCTATGCGCCGAAGCAGGACTTGCATGGCCGCGTCACGGACAGCTCCGCCGACGGTTTCGCGCAGGCGATGGACATTTCCTGCCACTCCTTCATGCGCATGGCCAAGCTGGCCGAACCCCTGATGCCGCATGGCGGCAGCTTGATGACCATGAGTTATCTGGGCGCCGAGGAAGTCATTGCCGATTACGGCATGATGGGTCCCGTCAAGGCGGCGCTGGAAGCGTCCGTGCGCTACCTGGCGGCGGAGCTGGGCCCTGCCGGCATCCGGGTCAACGCCATTTCGCCGGGGCCGCTCGAGACACGGGCCGCTTCCGGCATCGCCCATTTCGACCGCCTGATGGCCGACGCCATCGAACGCTCGCCCTTGCGGCGCCTGGCCACGATCGAGGACGTGGGCGCGCTGTGCGCCTTCCTCGCCGGCGACGGCGCGTGCGCCATCACGGGCGGCACCCTGTATGTCGATGGCGGCTACAACATTCTGAACTGACTGGAAGATGATGACCATGGCTGTTCCCGTTTTTTTCCCGCGCGCCAGGGTGGCCGCCCTGGCCGCTGCCGTGGCCTCCGCTGTGCTGCTGGCCGGCTGCGCCTCGATGGCGCCGCCGTACGCGCCGCCGCCGCTGCCCGTGGCGACGCAGTATCCGGAAAACGATCCCGCCGGCGCCCAGGCTGCCGCTATCGCCTGGCAAAGCTACTACACCGATGCGCGCCTGCAGGCCATGATCGCGCAGGCGCTGGCCGGCAACCGCGATATCCGCATCGCCGCCCTGCGCGTTGAAGAGGCGCGCGCCGCGTATGGCATCCAGCGCGCGGAACAGTTCCCCACCGTGGGACTGGGCGCGGAAGGCAGCCGCACGCGCGTGCCCGGCGACTTGAGCCTGACGGGCCGTCCCATGACGAGCGCGCAGTACCAGGTGGGCTTGAACGTGAGCGCCTGGGAACTTGATTTCTGGGGACGGGTGCGCAGCCTGAAGGACAGCGCGCTGCAAACCCTGCTGGCCAGCGACGAGGCGCGCCGCGCCGTCGGCGTGGCCCTGGTGGCGCAGGTGGCGAATGGCTACCTGGGCTTGCGCGAACTCGATGAAAGGGTGGCGCTGGCGCGCGCCACGGTCGACAGCCGCGCCGAATCGCTGCGCATCTTCACGCGCCGCTTTGAAGTGGGGGCGATTTCCAAGCTGGACCTGACGCAGGTGGAAACCCTGCTCAGCCAGGCACTGTCGCTGTCGGCACAGCTGGAACAGGCGCGCGCCGTGCAGGCGCACGCCTTGTCGCAGCTGGTGGGCGGCCCTGTCGACCTGGCACCGGTGGCTGGTGAGCTGCGCCGCTTCGACGACGCCAGCGTGCTGCAGCCGCTGCATGCGGGCCTGCCATCGGCCTTGCTCACGCAGCGCCCCGACCTGGTGGCGGCCGAGCATCAGCTGCGCGCCGCGCAGGCGAATATCGGCGCCGCGCGCGCCGCCTTTTTTCCCACCATTTCCCTGACGGCCGCCTATGGCACGGCCAGCGCGGAGCTGGGCGGCTTGTTCGATGCGGGCAGCGGCGCGTGGAATTTCGCCCCGCGCCTGGTGCTGCCGATCTTTGACGCGGGCCGCCTGCGCGCCAATATGGACCTGGTCGAGGTGCGCCGCGACGTGGCCGTGGCCAATTATGAAAAAAGCGTGCAGGGCGCTTTCCGCGAAGTGGCCGATGCGTTGTCGAATCGGCGCTGGCTGGCGCTGCAGGTCGATATCGGCAAGACGACCCTGGCCGCGCAGAGCGAACGCGCGCGCCTGGCCAAACTGCGCTATGACAATGGCGCCGCGCCCTACCTAGAAGTGCTCGACGCACAGCGCGACTTGCTGACGGTGGAACAGCAACTGGTGCAGACGCGCCGCGCGCTGCTGTCCAGCCAGGTCAGCCTGTATGCGGCCCTGGGCGGCGGCGCCCCTGCCAGCGCGCCTGCCAACACTGCCGCCACCGCCGCCACGTCCACCAATTCATTGCGATCGCCGACACCATGACTCCACAACTGAAGAAAAAAATCATTCCCGCCGCGCTGGTCGTGGCCGTCCTCGTGCTGGGCTATGTGGCCTGGCAAAAAATGCGTCCCACGGGTCCCGGCGAAGGCTTCGTTAGCGGCAATGGCCGCATCGAGGCGACGGAGATCGATGTCGCCACCAAGCTGGCCGGCCGCGTGAAGGAAATCCTCGTGCGCGAGGGCGACTTCGTCAAGGCAGGCCAGCCGCTGGCCAGCATGCAGGTCGATTCGCTGACGGCCCAGCGCGACGAAGCGCGCGCGCGCCAGCAGCAGGCGTCCGACGCGGTGGTGGGCGCACAAGCGCAGGTGGCCGTGCGCGAAAGCGACAAGGCGGCCGCGCTGGCCATGGTGGCGCAGCGCGAAAGCGAACTCGATGCGGCGCGCCGCCGGCTGGCCCGTTCCGAAACCCTGTCGAAAGAGGGCGCTTCCTCGGTGCAGGAACTCGACGACGACCGCGCCCGCGTGCGCAGCGTGGCCGCCGCCCTGAACGCGGCCAAGGCGCAAGTGACGGCGGCGCAG
>NZ_NRDQ01000060.1 GCF_002878455.1 Janthinobacterium sp. AD80 | reverse complement strand
GTATTGCTGCGCGTGAGGCCAAGCATGGTGTATGACCGTATCAAACAACAGATGATGGACACCTTGCCCTTCGTGCGGCTGCTGGCGCTCAGCATCGACGCCATTTCCGACGCGCCGCCAACGGCCATGGCGAAGAAGGCGGTGGCGCTGTCGACGCCGGACAGGCGCCGCAGCAGCATGGCGCCGCACGCCCCCAGCGCCAGCGCGAACAGCACGGCGCCGGCGATCCACGGCGTGAAGTCCAGCAGCACGGCCAGCACGGGCGCCGTGAAATACAGGCCCAGCGCCGTGCCGATGGCCCACTGGCCCGCTTCGCGCACGCGCACGGGGCAGGCCAGTTCCCGCCCGGCCAGACGCAACGCGGCCGTGGCGAACAGGGGGCCGATCATCCACGGCAGCGGCGTATGCAGCCACAGACAGATGGCGGCGCCCGCCAGGCCGGTGGCCAGTGCCGCCCCGAAAGCGCGCCAGCGCGGCCACCACAGCACCGTTAAAACACCCAGAGCTTGTCGACTGGCATATGCAGCCAGTACTTGCCCGCCTCGAGCTTGTGGCGCGAGTAGGCGCGCAGGCTGATGTTATCGGCGCCGCCGCGCTCGAACAGGCATTCCCAGCGGTCGCCCAGGTACATGCAGGTCAGCAGCGGCAATTCGATGGCGTTGTCCACCTGCGTGGCGCTGATCTTCACTTCCTCGACGCGGATCATGGTCGTCACTTCCGTTCCCGCGTTGGCGCCGCGCGCCACGCCCTGCATGCTGGCGCCATCGATCTGCAAGCGCACGGCGCTGCCCTCGCGCTGCACCACCTTGCCGGGCAGGCGGTTATTGCTGCCCATGAATTCCGCCGTGAACAGGGTGTCCGGCGTTTCATACATGCTTTGCGGCGTGCCCTGCTGCTCGATCTTGCCGTTATTGAGCAGCAAAATGCGGTCCGAGATCGCCATCGCCTCGCCCTGGTCGTGCGTCACCATCAGGGCCGACAGGCCCAGGCGTACGATCAGTTCGCGCAAAAAGGCGCGCGCCTCTTCCCGCAGTTTGGCGTCCAGGTTCGACAGCGGTTCGTCGAGCAGGATCACGGGCGGGTTGTACACCAGCGCGCGCGCAATCGCCACGCGCTGCTGCTGGCCGCCGGAGAGTTGATGCGGATAGCGCTCGCCCAAATGCCCCAGGCCCAGCTGCGTCAGCACCTCCTTCACGCGCCCGGCGATATCGCTCGTGCCCATCTTGCGCAGTTTGAGGCCGTAGGCGACGTTGTCGAACACGGTCTTGTGCGGCCACAGCGCATACGACTGGAACACCAGACCCAGGTTGCGCTGCTCGGCCGGCATCTCGAAGTGTTTCGCGCCATCGTAGACATTGCGCTCGCCGATCTCGATGGTACCCGCCTTCGGGCTTTCCAGCCCGGCGACGGCGCGCAGCAAGGTGGTCTTGCCGCTGCCCGAAGGCCCCAGCAGGGCCACCACTTCGCCTTTTTTCAGGTGCATGGAGACACCCTTCAGGATCTGGTTGGCGGAAGCGCCGGTGCCGTAGTCCAGGTACAGCTCATTGACGGTCAATTCATTCATGATGTGGTCTCAGTCTTTGTATTTAGTTATGCAGCTTGACGCCAAAGCGCAGCGCGATGCCCAGGCCGATGGCCACCAGGGTGATATTGATGAAGGACAGCGCCGCCACCAGGTCGGTCGAGCCGCCGGCCCACAGCGATACCAGCATGGCGCCAATCACTTCCGTGCCCGGCGACAGCAGGTACACGCCCGTCGAGTATTCGCGCTCGAAGATCAGGAAGACCATCAGCCAGGCACCCAGCAAGCCGTATTTGATCAGCGGCAGGGTGACGTCGCGCGTCACCTGGCCGCGGCTGGCGCCGACGGCGCGCGCCGCCTCTTCCAGCTCCGGCCCCACCTGCAGCAGCGCCGTGGAAATCAAACGCATACCGTAAGCCATCCACACCACCGAATACGCGAGCCACAGGGCGAAGATGGTCGAGCGCAGTTCGCGCAGCACGGGGATCGCATGGCCGCTCAGCCACAGGGCCACGCCGTTGTCCATGCCTTTCAATATGCCGTCAAGCCAGGCCGGCACGAAGAGGAACACCCACAGGAACGACAGGCCGGCCAACAGTCCCGGCACGGCGCGCGGCACCAGCACGCTGTAGTCGAGCAGGCGCGTGATGCCGTCCTGCTTGCGGTGCATGGCCAGCGCGATGAAGCTGTAGCAGCCCACGGCCAGCGCGCCGCCGACGACGCCGATCAGGATGGTGTTGACGATGCCGCGCACCAGCGACGGCTGGTCGAAGATGTCGCGGAAATGCTGCAACGTCAGCACGTCGGCCAGGTGCACGCCCTCGCCCCAGTACTGCACGAAGGAGCGCAGCACGATACCCGTCAGCGGCAGGATGATGGTGAAGATCAGCCAGCCGGCCAGCAGCGCGAACGCCAGCCACTTCCAGCGCCCCAGCGGCATGGCCTTGCTGCGCGCGCCCTTGCCCTTGATCGACACATACTTGTTGGCGGACTTGAGCAGCCAGCGCTGTATCATCACCAGCGGCATGGTCACCATCACCAGGCAGACGGCGACGGCGGCCATCAGGTGGTAGGACGGCGTACCCAGTTTATTCGTCAGCTTGTACAGATAGGTCGGCAGCACCAGGTGGCCTTCCGGATCGCCCAGTACCAGCACCAGGCCGAACACCTCGAAGCCGAGGAAACACACCAGCACGCCCGCATACGCCAGCGCCGGCATGATCATCGGCAGCGACACGTTCATCATCACCTGCACCGGCGAGGCGCCGGCCACGCGGGCCGCTTCTTCCACGTCCGAGCCCAGGCTTTTCAGGGCCGACGATGCATACAGGTAGACGTGCGGCACGTGCGTCAGGCCGGCGATGATGACGATACTGGTGAAGGAATAGATATTCCAGGGCACGAAGCCCAGCAATTCCTTGGCCCAGATCGAGTAAAAGCCCACGGGACCCATCGAGACGACGTAGCCAAAGCCCATCACCATCGGCGAGACGAAAATCGGCACCAGCAGCATGGGCGCCACCCAGCTGCGGCCGGGCAAATCGGTGCGCACCATCAAAAAGGCCAGCATACCGCCCAGCGGCACGGCGATGATCGTCAGCCCTATGGCCAGCATCAGGCCATTCTTGAAGGCCATCGAGAAATCAGGATCATCGAAGATGAAACGGTAGGAGTCAAAGCCGAATTCGCGCACCGGCATGAAGAATGGCGCGTTCAAAAAACTCTGGTAAAAAATCAGGAACAGCGGCAGGAAAATGGCGACCAGGGTGATCGCCACGACCACGCCGCGCGACCAGTTCAGGCGCGACAAGGGAGAGCGCGACCGTGCAGGCAGCGGCAAGATGGCAGTTTGCATGATGAATCCAATGAATGAAGGGTGCGGCATCCGTCCGCGGGCACGCGCCTGCGGACGGCCAGGACGGCGTTACTTCTTGCCGGCTGTCTCTTTCCACTGCTTCAGGAACGCCATGCGCTTGGCCGGCCCCAGAAATTGCAGGATGATCGGATGCACGGGAATCGGCTTGACGTTGGCCGCGCCGATTTCCTTGATCAGGTCGGCCGACGTCGTTTCGCCCGTGACGTCGGCGCGGATGGCAAACAGCTTGGCGCCGTTCGAGATGATGGTCTGGCCCCGGTGCGACAGGATGTAGTCGAGCCACAGCTTGCTGGCGTTGACGTTTTTCGCGTTCTTGTTGATGAACTGCACGCGCGACAGGATCAGGGTGTAATCCTTGGGCAGCACCACGCCGATCGACGGATCGGTCTTGGCGCGCACCAGGGCATAGGATCCCAGCACGTTGTAGCCAATCAGGTTTTCACCGGACGAAATGCGCTCCATCATGGTGCCTGTCGACGACTGCACGCGCACCTTGGCCGTGCCAAAGGCGTTTTGCAGGGCCAGGAACTGCGGATACTCCTTGGCATCCTGCGACATGAACATGAAGCCGACACCCGATTTCTCGATATCGTAGGTGGTGACCTTGTCCTTGAATTTTGGCGTCGTGATCAGCTTGGCGAAATCAGCGTGGTTCTTCGGCACTTCCTTGGGGTCGAGCAGGCGCTTGTTGTAGACGATGGCGGCCGGCTCGAACGTGGTGCCGTAGGCCTGGTCATCCCACATGGCCCAGCCGGGGATCTTCGCCGCTTCCACGGATTTGTATTTCAATGCATAGCCGTCCGAGGCCAGGCGCATCTGCAAGTCCATGGCCGACGACCACATCACGTCGGCCGTGTTGCCGCCGGCAGCCACTTCGGAAATGAAGCGGTTATACACTTCGGTGGAATTCATGTCGTTGTATTCGACCGAAATGCCCGGATACAGGGCGCTGAAATCCTTGATCAAAGGCGCGGCGGCCTTGCTGTCGGTGGCGCTGTAAATCACCACCTTGCCTTCCTTCTTGGCCGCGTCGATGATCTTCTGGTAGTCGGCCGGATAGCCGGGCGGCACTTGCGCGAAGGCGGCGCCGGCCAGGCTGGCGAACGCGGTGGCAATGGCGGCTTGAAGCAGGGTCTTGGTTTGCATGGGGGTGTCTCCGTCTGTCAATGTTTTTAATAAGTTGTCGTTCAACGCATCAGGCCAAGTTCAGTCGCCTGCCTGGCATACTCGTCGACGGCCTTGCGCACATACGCCGTCAGCTTCGGCCCCGTCAGGGCGAATGGATACAGGCCGGCCTGCGCGCGCCATTCGGCGAATTGCGGCGTGGCCATGGCGCGCTCGAAAGTGGCGACCCAGCGCTGGTAGTCCGCCTCGGGCACCTGTGGCCCCATCCACACGCCGCGGATGATGGGCCAGACCACGTCGACGCCCTGTTCGCGCGCCGTCGGCACGCCGGCCAGCACGCCGGGCAGGCGTTTTTCCGACAGCACCGCCAGCACGCGCGCGTGGTTGGCGCTGGCGTTCAAGGTGGCTTCGGAGGTGTCGCCCGAGACCACCTGCACGTAGTCGGCCTGCATCGCCGTGAACACTTCGCCGCCGCCTTCGAGTGCCACGAAACGCAGCACTTTCGGGTCGATGCCGGCGTGGCGCGCCACCAGCGCCATCTTCAGCCAGTCCTGGCTGCCGATGGTGCCGGAGACGCCGATCAGCACCTTGTCCGGATGCTGGCGCAAGGCTGCGATCAGGTCGGCCAGGCTTTTGTAGGGCGAATCGCTGCGCACGGCGATCATGCCGTAGTCGGCGCCCACGGCCGCCACCCAGCGCACATCGCCGGCCTTGGCGTTGCCGAACTTGCCCTGCGCCAGATTGAGCAGCGAACCGCCCGAAAAGGCCACCAGGGTGTTCGCCTCGGCGCGGCGGCGCTGCGACGCCATCGAATGCCAGGCCACGGCGCCGATGCCGCCGGGCAGATAGCTGATGCGCATCGGCGCCGCGGCACCCGCCACGCCCTCCTGCGCCAGGCTTTTTTTCGCCAGCTTGCAGGTCAGGTCCATGGCGCCGCCCGGCTTGGACGGCACCACGCACTCGGCGGGCGCGGACGCGGGCGCCTGTGCCGCCGCGATGGCGGGCAGCAGGCAGCACAGGGACAGGAACAGGGAGCGCAGCATGGCCATGGCTTAGAAGCGGTGCTGGATGCCGGCGATCAGGCCGCGCTGCGTGTCGCCGAAACCGGCGTCGTCACGCGACAGGCTGACCAGCTGATTGTGCTTGGCCTTGGCATAGGCGCCGGCCACATACAGGTCGGTGCGCTTGGACAGGGCATAGCGCACGCGCGCCACATACATGATCGGATCGGCATCCAGGTTGGACGCCACGTTTTTCACGTCCTGGTAGTAGATCACGCCCGTCAGTGTGACGACCGGCGTGGTCTTGTAGCTGACGCCGCCCCAGTACAGGGTACCGCGCACATCGGCCTTGCCGGTCGCTGCCGGGTCGAGCTTGTAGTCGCGCGCCGCCGCCTGCACCTTCCACGGGCCCTCGTCGTACATGGCACCCAGGTGGTAGACCGTGGTCTTGTCGCGCGCGCCACCGGGAACGGTATTGCCGTTGACCTGCTCGTACGTGGCCAGCAGGCTGACAGGACCCGTTTTATAGGTGACGGCCGTGGACAGCTTGGCGCTGTCCGAGCTGCCCGTCGTCTGCTCGCCGAAGCCGTACGATGCGCCGTAGCTGAAGCCACCGGTCTTGCCCGAATACTTGACCATGTTGTCGAAGGCGGTCGTCATGCCATACTTGCTGGGCCCCGTAGCGTTGGCCGAAGTGGCCCACGAATAGAAAGGCGCGTACGCCATCGGGTCGAAGGGCAGCACGAAGTCGTACACGGTGGTAAACGAGCGGCCCAGCACGACGCGGCCAAACGCACCTTCCAGGCCTACGTTGGCCTGGCGCTTGAACAGCGCGCCGTCAGCCGCGCCCGTGTCGACCAGGATGCCGCCTTCCAGATTGAACACGGCTTTCAGGCCGCCGCCCAGGTCTTCGCTGCCCAGGATGCCCCAGCGCGAAGTGTTCATGCCGCCCGAGCTCACTTGCGTCATCGAGCTTTTGTTCGGACCGGCATTGCTGGTATTGCTGATGCCGGCGTCAAGACGGCCATACAGGGTGACGCTCGATTGGGCCTGGGCGCTGCCGGCGGCGACTACCGCCATGGCGGCCAGCGAGAATGCTGTTTTCTTCATGTAGAGTGTCTCCCTCAGATATAGTTATTGGTGATATGCCTGATCAATTTCATGAATCAGGATCACACTATATGAGCGCGATCCTTTCAATTCGCTTTCAGACTGACAGGTGTCGCCGGCCAGCCACAAGCGGTACAAACATATTCATGCACGCCCTGTCGGCAACGCCCCGGCAGGCTTACACTGCACCAATTCAAACGAATGGCGGAGACCATGCGCATATTATTAGTGGAAGACCATCTGGAGCTGTCGCACTGGCTGGCAAAAGCCCTGCGCGACGCGCACCTGACGGTGGAGACGGCCCACAACGGCGCCGATGCCGACGCCCTGCTGCACACGCAGGAATATTCGCTGGTGCTGCTCGACCTGACCTTGCCGAAAATGGATGGCCTCGACGTGCTGCGCCGCCTGCGCGCGCGCGGCGGCACGCGCGGCAAGACCCCCGTCATGATACTCACGGCGCGCGGCGGCCTGGATGAAAAAGTGCAGGGCCTGAACCTGGGCGCCGACGACTACATGGCCAAGCCGTTCGAGCTGGCCGAACTGGAAGCACGCGTCAAAGCCCTGCTGCGCCGCAGCCAGGGCAACGAAGCGCTGGTGCATACCTGCGGCGCGCTCAGTTTCGACACCGTCACGCGCATGTTCAGCTATAGCGGCGCGGCGCTGGCCCTGACGCCGCGCGAACATGCCGTGCTCGAAGCGCTGATCACGCGTTCCGGACGCGCCGTGTCGAAGGAAAAACTCTTCGACGAAGTCTTCGCGCTGGCCGACGACGCCAACCTGGATGCCATCGAACTGTACATCCACCGCGTGCGCAAGAAACTCGAGAACGGCGTGGAAAGCGGTTCGCCCGACGGCGCCGTCATCACCACCCTGCGCGGCATCGGCTACCTGCTGCAGCCGCGCAGGGCCATGGCGCCAGCCGCGCCAAAATGAACGTGCCCCGTCAGCCGCTGGCCGAGCGCCTGCGCCGCTACGCGCATGGCAGGCCACTGGGCAGCCTGCGCAGCCAGCTGCTGCGCTGGCTGCTCATCCCGCTGGTGATGCTGGTGCTGCTCGACGCCTTTTTCGTCTACCGCAATGCGCTCGACGCGGCCGACATGGCGTATGACCGCTCGCTGCTGGCGTCGACGCGCGCGCTGGCCGAGCGCGTCTCCATCGTCGGCGGCAAGGTGGTGGCCGAGGTGCCGTACGTGGCGCTCGACAGCTTCGAGACCGATACGCTGGGGCGCATCTACTACAAGGTCACGGGCATCAACGGCGAGCTGGTGTCGGGCTATGGCGACTTGCCGGCGGTGCCGAAAAACGTGCCCCGCTCGCAGAATTATCCGGCCCTGGTGCGCTTCTACCACGCCGATTACCACGGCAAGCCGATCCGCATCGCCGCCCTGCTGCAGCCCGTGTACGACGATTCGATGCGCGGCATCGCCCTGATCCAGGTAGGCGAAACGCTGGACGCGCGGCGCGGCCTGTCGAACCAGATCCTGTTCGATACCCTGAGCTGGCAGGCGGCGATGATACTGGTGATGGCGGCACTCGTCTGGTTTGCCGTGCGCCTGGTGCTGCAACCGCTGATGCGCTTGAAAACGGAAGTCGAGACGCGCGCCCTGTCCGACCTGTCCGACGTCGATCCCACGCTGGTGCACAAGGAAATGCGTCCGCTGGTGAGCGCCATGAACGGCTCCATGTCGCGCCTGCAGCAGCTGATCGCCAGCCAGCGCCGCTTCATCGCCGACGCCTCGCACCAGCTGCGCACGCCGCTGACGGTACTGAAAACCCAGGCCGAACTGGCCTTGCGCGCGTGCGACCGGCAAGGCGCTGCGGCGCAGGACGTGGCAGCCCTGCGCGACATCGTGCGCTCGATCGCCGCCACCACCGATTCGACCGTGCTGCTGGCCAACCGCCTGCTGACGCTGGCGCGCATCGAGCATGGCGGCGAGAACCTGGCTATGGAAACGGTGCCCTTGCGTGAGGTGGCGCAGCAGGTGGGGCTGGAAATGGCCATGGTGGCCGTCGGCAGGCATATCGACCTGTCGCTGGAAGCCCCCGATGACGCACCCGTGCATGGCCAGGCCCTGCTGCTGCATGAACTCGTAGCCAACCTGGTCGACAATGCCCTGCGCTACACGCCGCACGGCGGCAGCGTGATCCTGCGCGTGCGCGCCGCGCAGGCGGCGAGCGGACAAGAATACGGCGCCGTGCTGGAAGTGGAAGACAGCGGCAAGGGCATCGCGCCGGCCGAGCGTGAGCGCGTGTTGACACCGTTCTACCGGGTCGGCGCGGCGCTCGAGAGCAACCCCGGCGGCGCCGGCCTGGGCCTGGCCATCGTGCGCGACATCGCCGCCCTGCACGGTGCCCGGCTGGAACTGGCGACGGCGGGCAATGGCCATGGCTTGAAAGTGCGCGTGCATTTCGCCGCCGCGCCAGTCGGTGCTACCATCTCGCCCTGAGATTTTAAGGAAGGCACCTAGCCATGATGACCAAAGACGACGTAACCGAACTGTTTGCCAATATCGCCGAGAACGCGCCATGGGACTTGTCCCAGCCGCTGCTGTGGGGCTATTACTTCACCAACCCCACGTCCGCACCGCTGGAACAGGCGGCCGCCCTGCTGGCGGTCGAGGGCTATCGCCCGGTGGAACTGTACCAGCCGGAACTCGACGATCCTGCCGCCGCCCCCGTCTGGGTGCTGCACGTGGAAAAGGCCGAAGTGCACGGCGTCGACAGCCTGCATGCGCGCAATGGCGAACTGATGGCGTTTGCGCAGGAAAACCAGCTGGCCAGCTATGACGGCATGGACGTCGGCCCCGTCGCCGCACATTGAGCGGTGTACGAGCAGGTCGTCAGGTCCGAAGGGCCGTAATCCGACAGCACCATCGGCCATGCCAACAAGGTTGTCGGATGACGTGCGGCCTTGCCGCACCAATCCGACCTGCTGGCCATGACCACATGGACGTGGGCGCCGTCATCCGGCAACATCACGCATAAAAAAACGGCGCCCGCGGGCGCCGTTTTGCATGGCTCGCTGCAAACGCTCAGCTGAGGTTTTCCAGGCGGATCTTGGTGACCGTGCCCACCACGCTGTTCAACGCTTCCATTTTTTCGATGGCGGCCGTGACGTTCTTTTCCTGCGTCTGGTGCGTCAGCATGATGATGTCCGTGTGCGTCTCGCCCTCGGCCGGCTCTTTTTGCAGCATGGCATCGATCGAGATGCCGCGTTCGGCCAGGATGCGCGTCAGGTCGGCCAGCACGCCGGGCTGGTCGGCCACGTGCATGCGCAGGTAGTAGCTGGTGGTGATTTCCGACATCGGCAAAATTTCGATGTTGGTCATGGCATTCGGCTGGAACGCCAGGTGCGGCACGCGGTGTTCCGGATCAGCAGTCGCCAGGCGGGTGATGTCGACCAGGTCGGCGATCACCGACGACGCTGTCGGCTCGGCGCCGGCGCCGCGGCCCGAATACAGGCTGGCGCCAACGGCGTCGCCATGCACCAGCACCGCGTTCATCGCGCCTTCGACGTTGGCAATCAGGCGCTTGGCCGGGATCAGGGTCGGATGCACGCGCAACTCGATGCCTTCCACGCCATTGACGGTGGTGCGCTTGGTGATGCCCAGCAGCTTGATGCGGTAGCCCAGCTGCTCGGCATAGCGGATGTCGATGGCATTGAGGTTGCTGATGCCTTCCACGTAGGCTTTGTCGAACTGCACCGGGATGCCGAAGGCGATGGCCGACATGATGGTGGCCTTGTGCGCGGCATCGACGCCTTCGATGTCGAAGGTGGGATCGGCTTCCGCGTAGCCCAGTTCCTGCGCCTGTTTCAGCACGGTGGCGAAATCGAGGCCCTTGTCGCGCATTTCGGAGAGGATGAAATTGGTGGTGCCGTTGATGATGCCGGCGATCCATTCGATGCGGTTGGCCGTCAAGCCTTCGCGCAGCGCCTTGATGATGGGGATGCCGCCGGCGACAGCCGCCTCGAAGGCCACCATCACGCCCTTGTCCTGGGCGGCGGCGAAGATTTCATTGCCATGCACGGCCAGCAGGGCCTTGTTGGCCGTGACCACGTGCTTGCCGTTGGCAATCGCCTGCATGACCAGGGTTTTCGACAGGTCGTAGCCGCCAATCAGTTCGACGACGATGTCGATCTCGGGATCATTGACGATGATGGCGGGGTCGTTGACCACCTTGCAGGCGCCGGCGACGAGCGCTTCGGCGCGCGCCACGTCGCGCACGGCGACGGCGACGACTTCAATGCCGCGGCCCGCGCGGCGCTTGATTTCTTCCTGGTTGCGTTGCAGGACGCTGAACGTGCCGAAGCCGACATTGCCCAGGCCCAGCAGGCCGATCTTGATGGATTTCATAGTGTGCTTGACTGCTCATTAAGTGGCGCCGCCAAGTGCGGCGCCAGGTTGATCGGTATGGTTGATCGAGATTGCCGCTGGCCGGCTCAGCCCCGGCTGTGGCGCTTGCGGTAACCTTCGAGGAAGCGCGCGATGCGGCCCATGGCCTCGGTCAGGTCATCGGAATTGGGCAGGAAGACGACGCGGAAATGGTCGGGCGCGATCCAGTTGAAGCCCGTGCCCTGCACGATCAGGACCTTCGCTTCGGCCAGTAATTCATAGGCAAACTGCTGGTCGTCGGCGATCGGGTAGATAGCCGGGTCCAGCCGCGGGAACATGTACAGCGCGGCCTTCGGCTTGACACAGGTGACGCCCGGAATATCGGTCAGCAGCTTGTGCGCCAGGTCGCGCTGTTTCAACAGGCGCCCGCCAGGCCCCACCAGGTCTTGTATGCTCTGGTAGCCGCCAAGCGCCGTCTGGATGGCGAACTGCCCCGGCGCGTTGGCGCATAGCCGCATCGAGGCCAGCATGTTGAGGCCCTCGATGTAATCCTTGGCGTGCCGCTTTTCACCCGAGACCACCATCCAGCCGGAACGGTAGCCGCAGGAGCGGTAATTCTTCGACAGGCCGTTCATGGTGATGAACAGCACGTCGTCGGCCAGCGAGGCGATCGACACGTGCTCGGCTTCGTCGTACAGCACCTTGTCGTAGATCTCGTCGGCGAAAATGATCAATTGATGCTGGCGCGCCAGTTCGACGATCTGCAGCAGCACTTCCACCGGATACAGCGCACCGGTAGGATTGTTCGGGTTGATGACGACGATGGCCTTGGTCTGCGGCGTGATCTTGCGGCGCATGTCGTCGATGTCGGGATACCATTCGTTCTGCTCGTCGCACACATAATGCACGGGATTGCCGCCGGACAGGCTGACGGCCGCCGTCCACAGCGGATAGTCGGGCGCCGGCACCAGCACTTCATCGCCGCTGTTGAGCAGCGCGTTCATCGACATGACGATCAGCTCCGAGGCGCCATTGCCCAGGTAGATGTCATCGATGGTGACGCCGGCGATACTCTTGCCCTGCGTGTAGTGCATGACGGCCTTGCGCGGCGCGAACATGCCCTTCGAATCCGTGTAGCCTGCCGCGTTCTGCAGGTTGAGCATCATGTCGCGCACGATCTCGTCGGGCGGATCGAAGCCGAATACGGCCAGGTTGCCAATATTGAGCTTGGTGATCTTGTGGCCTTCTTCTTCCATTTGCCTGGATTTTTCCAGGACCGGGCCGCGGATGTCGTAGCAGACGTCCGCCAATTTATTCGATTTCTGAATCGGTCGCAAAATAAATCCCTGTCGTGATGCGGCGCGGCCGGCCTACGCTTGCAGCATGAAAGCCGCGCCAGAACTGTGAACCCGTGAGACTGCAATGCGAAAACAACCATTCTCGCCGAAAGCAGGCCATTTTATCAAATTAAACATGGCAAATTGCAGCATTTCGCGCTGTTTATGCCACGCCCGGCGGCGCGCGCGGGCATTTTCCGCCGCGTCATCTTCATCTTCCCTTAATCTTTGCCTACTACTATGGCAAGCGCCGTGTGCCACCGTTGCAGCGAAGATTGCAAATTGGAAAGGTTGTTGCTTTTCAGTCGCTCTTTTCTGTCATTTATGGCATGCTTACGCCCTTGGCCGCAGCGCCCATCCGCACAGCGCGCGCACCGATCAACCGACACGAACAGCTCTCACATCGCCATGAAACTCCATGCCAGCAGTACCCAACAATACCAAACCGTCACAGGCTACGATGAAAATGGCGTGGAGATCAATGCCCAGCCCTACCACTATAGCCTGATCGTCATGCCGGAAGCGCCGCCGCGCGCCTGGGAAGTGGCCAGTTTCGAGCAGCTGAGCGAAGCGCATTTCGCGCAAATCCTCGAGGACGCGCCCGACGTGGTGATCCTCGGCACGGGCGAACGCCAGCGCTTCGTGCATCCGAAGCTGACGGCCGCGCTGACCATGCGCCGCATCGGCGTCGAATGCATGGATAGCCAGGCCGCCTGCCGTACCTACAATATCCTCATGGGCGAGGGCCGCAAAGTGACCCTGGCGCTGATCCTGGCACCGGGCGCAGGCCAGGCCAAATGAAAATCAATGTGAACGAGCTGCACGCCTCGCGCGTGCTGATGTGGTCCTTGCTGGGCATCTTCATCGTCGTGACCCTCTATGCGCTGGGCATCCGCACCCTGGTGCCGCCCGACGAAGGGCGCTACGCCGAGATGGCGCGCGAAATGTTCGCCACGGGCGACTGGATCACCACGCGCCTGAACGGCATCAAATACTTTGAAAAGCCGCCGCTGCAAACCTGGATGAACGCGCTCACTTTCGCCGCCTTCGGCCTGGGTGAATGGCAGGCACGGCTGTGGACGGGCCTGTGCGGCATCATCGGCGTCTGCATGACGGCGTATGCCGGCAAGCGCGTCTTCGGTCCGCGCGTGGGCCTGTATGCCGGCCTGGTGCTGGCATCGAGCCTGTTCTGGCTCGCGTCGGGCCAGATCAATTCGCTGGACATGGGCCTGTCGGGCATGATGACGGTTACCCTGGCCAGCCTGCTGGTGGCCCAGCGCGACGAGGCAAGCGAAACCGAGCGGCGCAACTGGATGCTGGTGTGCTGGGCAGGCATGGCGCTGGCCGTGCTGTCCAAGGGCCTGATCGGCATCGTGCTGCCTGGCGGCGTGCTGGTGCTGTACTCGCTGTGCGCACGCGACTGGCGCATCTGGACCCGCTTGCACCTGGTCAAGGGCTTGCTGCTGTTCTTCGCCATCGCCACGCCGTGGTTCGTGCTGGTGGCCCAGCGCAATCCCGAACAGCCATATTTCTTCTTTGTCCACGAGCACTTCCAGCGCTTCCTGATGAAGGGCCACAAGCGCGAAGGCGCCTGGTACTATTTCCTGATCCTCCTCATTCCCGGCATCCTGCCATGGATAGGCGTGCTGCCGCAAAGCCTGGCGGCCGCTTTCAAGCGCCAGGAAGGCGCCTTCCAGCCGCGCCTGATGCTGCTGATCTGGGCCGTGTTCATTTTCTTTTTCTTCAGCTATTCCACCTCGAAGCTGCCCGGCTACATCGTGCCCGTCTTCCCGGCCCTGGCGCTGCTGATCGCGCTGTTCCTGGAATCGGCCTCGCGGCGCCAGCGCATGCTGGCCGCCAGCCTGCTGTGCGTGCTGGGTGCGGCCATCCTGATCGGCGGTCCGATCGCCTTCGGCAAGGCCAGCGCGCGCGATCCCGCCGCCCTGATCGCCCTGAAAGGCTATCAGCCCTGGCTGATGGCGGCCGGTTTCTTCGCCCTGGCCGGCGGCGCGCTGGCCCTGCTGCATGCGCGCCAGCTGCGCCGCGACATGACCGTGCTGACCATCGCCGGTGCCGGCTTCCTGGCGACCCACTGCATCCTGGCCGGCTCCGAGCTGTATGGCCAGAACCGCGCGGGTACCGATCTGCTGCCGCAGATCCAGGCCGAGCTGACGGCCGATACCAAGCTCTATTCGGTAGGCATCTATGAACAGTCGCTGACCTATTATTTGCAGCGGCCCGTGATCCTCGTCGCTTACTGGGATGAGTTTACGTTTGGCCTGAAACAGCAGCCGGAACTGTCCATACCGACCATCGAGCCTTTCATCACGCAATGGACCGACGATGCCAACGCCGGCGTGCGCGACATGGCCATTATCAGCCTGGACCGTTACAAGGAACTGCAGCAACGTGGCGTTCCCATGCGTGTAGTGGCCGAGGATGCCCGCCGCATGGTAATTGCCAATAAGTAAGAGAGAAAAGTAAGAGAGAATCGTACAACAGGACGCGCGCCACGCTGGCGGCGTCCGCCGGCGCGCCTGCCCCGCCCCCGCATCAGCGAAGCA
This sequence comes from Janthinobacterium sp. AD80, assembly GCF_002878455.1. Classification (GTDB taxonomy): domain Bacteria; phylum Pseudomonadota; class Gammaproteobacteria; order Burkholderiales; family Burkholderiaceae_D; genus Janthinobacterium. Next base: position 43,284 of record NZ_NRDQ01000060.1, on the reverse strand, counting down.
AGTCCCCGCTGAAACGGCTGCGCCGTCACATTAACGTTTTAAAATAGTCATGCCAGCCTGCGGCCATTGTTACCGCCGGCGGCTGCCGCGACGCCGATACACCGATACACATTTACCCAAGAACAAGACGAGCGACCCATGACCTCTGCCCTGCCCTTTTTGCCTTTTTCCAAACCCACCATCGACGAGGCAACCATCGCCGCCGTCGGCGAGGTGCTGCGCTCAGGCTGGATCACCAGCGGCCCGAAAGTGCAGGCCTTTGAAGCCCAGCTGTCCGAATACTTTGGCGGACGCCCCGTGCGCACCTTCAATTCGGGCACCTGCACCATGGAAATCGCACTGCGCATCGCCGGCATCGGGCCAGGCGACGAAGTCATCACCACGCCCGTGTCGTGGGTAGCGACGGCGAATGTCATCATCGAAGTGGGCGCGACGCCCGTGTTCGCCGATATCGATCCCGTCACCCGGAATATCGACCTCGACAAGCTGGAAGCGGCCATCACGCCCCGCACAAAAGCCATCATCCCCGTCTACCTGTCGGGCTTGCCCGTCGACATGGACCGCCTGTATGCGATTGCCGACAAGTACAAGCTGCGCGTCGTGGAAGACGCGGCGCAGGCCTTCGGCTCCGAGTGGAAGGGCAAGCGCATCGGTTCGTTCGGCGACTTCGTCTCGTTCAGCTTCCAGGCCAACAAGAACATCACCACGGGCGAAGGCGGCGCGCTGGTGCTGAACAACCTGGAAGAGGCGCGGCTGGCCGAGAAATACCGGCTGCAGGGCGTCACGCGCAGCGGCGTCGACGGCATCGATGTCGACGTGCTGGGCGGCAAGTACAACATGAGCGACATCATGGCCGCCATCGGCCTGGGCCAGTTTGCCAATATCGACGCGATCACGGCCCACCGCCGCGCGCTGGCGCGCCATTACTTTGCGCAGTTCGGCAGCGACTTCGAGGCGGCCAGCGGCGCCCAGCTGCCCGTGCAGGACTTCGACAACAGCAACTGGCATTTGTTCCAGATCATCCTGCCCGATCAGGGCCCCGGCACGCGCGCCGCCTTCATGCAGGCCATGGCGCAGCAAAACGTGGGAACGGGCTATCATTACGCACCGATCCACCTGTTTACCATGTACCGCGAACGCGGCTTTACCGAAGGCATGTTCCCCGTCTCGGAAAAGATCGGCCGCCTGACCGTGACCTTGCCCATGTTCTACGCCATGACCACACAGGACGTGGAACGCGCCGTCGCCACCGTCAAATCCATTCTCATCAAGTGAGCAGCGCGCCGATGAAACCTGAACTGTCCATTATCATTCCAATCTACAACGAGCAGGATGGCCTGGCCAGCCTGTTCGCCCGCCTGTATCCGGCACTCGATGCCTTGCAGACGAGCTACGAGATTATCTTCATCAACGACGGCAGCCGCGACAACTCGGTTGCCATCCTGGCCGAACAGTTCCGCCAGCGCCCCGACGTCACGCGCGTGGTCCTCTTCAACGGCAACTATGGCCAGCACATGGCCATCCTGGCCGGCTTCGAGGCATCGCGCGGCGATATCATGGTGACGCTCGACGCCGACCTGCAAAACCCGCCCGAGGAAATCGGCAACCTGGTGGCGAAGATGCGTGAAGGCTACGATTACGTGGGCTCGATCCGGCGCAAGCGGCAAGATTCCGCCTGGCGCACGCTGGCATCGAAGTTGATGAACCGCTTGCGCGAGCGCATTACCAATATCAAGATCACCGACCAGGGCAACATGCTGCGCGCGTATGGCCGCAACGTGATCGACCTGGTCAACCAGTGCGCGGAAGTCAACACCTTCGTGCCGGCGCTGGCCTACACCTTCGCCCGCAAGCCGACGGAAATTACCGTCGAGCACGAGGAACGCTCGGCCGGCGAGTCAAAATATTCGCTGTACAGCCTGATCCGCCTGAATTTCGACCTGGTGACGGGCTTTTCGCTGATCCCGCTGCAAATCTTCTCGATGCTGGGCATGCTGCTGTCATTCAGTTCGGCCGTGCTGGTGATCTATCTGCTGGCGCGCCGCTTCCTGTTCGGCGCCGAGGCGCAAGGCGTGTTTACGCTGTTTGCCATCGCCTTCTTCTTTATGGGCGTGATCCTGTTCGGCATCGGCCTGGTGGGCGAGTACGTGGGCCGCATCTTCCAGCAAGTGCGCGCCCGTCCCCGCTACGTGGTGCAAACCATCTTGCAGGACGGCATGGCCCAGGCGCAAGCGGAAGCAGAACCGCACGTGCGCCTGGAAAAGCGCCAGGTGGCCCGCTGATGGCCGCGCCACGCGCCGTCGTCTTCGGCTATCACAACGTCGGCGTGCGCTGCATCAAGGTGCTGCTGGCAGGCGGCGTCGATATCGCCCTGGTCGTGACGCACGAAGACAGCCCCACGGAAAACCTGTGGTTCGAATCCGTCGCCAGCCTGTGCCGCGATGAAGGCATCCCGTACATCACGCCGGGCGACGCCCGTTCGCCCGAACTGCTGGCGCAGGTGCAGGCGGCCCGGCCGGACATGCTGTTCAGTTTTTACTACCGCCACATGCTGCCGGCTAGCATCCTGGAAGTCGCTCCCGCCTACAACATGCACGGTTCGCTGCTGCCGCAATTCCGCGGCCGCGCGCCCGTCAACTGGGCCGTGCTGCATGGCGCCACGCAGACGGGCGCCACCCTGCACGAGATGACGGTCAAGCCGGACGCAGGCGCCATCGTGGCGCAGACGGCCGTGCCCATCCTGCCCGACGACACGGCCTTTGAAGTCTTCGGCAAGGTCACCGTGGCGGCGGAGCAAACCCTGTGGGGCGTGCTGCCCGCCTTGCTGGAAGGCACGGCGTCGCGCCAGCTCAACGATTTGCGCCAGGGCGGCTACTTTGGCGGACGCACGCCGGAAGACGGCCGCATCGACTGGACATTACCGGCGCAGCAAGTCTACAACCTGCACCGGGCCGTCGCGCCGCCGTATCCGGGCGCATTTACCGAAGTCAACAATGTCATTTACATCATCGAAAAAGCCCGTTTAAGCCCACTGCCTGCGGGAAGTTTGCCACCGGGCTTGGCGGTAGTGGATAATTGCATCTTTGGCGTCTGCGGAGACGGCCGCATGCTGGCCATTTCCGCGCTGAGGGCTGCCGGGGAGCCGATTTCGGCTCAGCAACTGCAAGCGAGTCTGACCACCCACGTCAGCACACACTGATATCACTCAAGAGAATCTCACATGAAAAAAGTCCTCATCTTAGGCGTCAACGGCTTCATCGGCCACCACCTGTCCAAGCGCATCCTGGAAACCACCGACTGGCATGTCTACGGCATGGACATGAACACGGACCGCATCAGCGAATTGCTGGAAGACGACAACTACAAGTCGCGCATGCATTTCTTCGAAGGCGACATCACGATCAACAAGGAATGGGTCGAGTACCACGTCAAGAAATGCGACGTGATCCTGCCCCTGGTGGCCATCGCCACGCCATCGACCTACGTCAAGCAGCCGCTGCGCGTATTCGAACTGGACTTCGAAGCCAACCTGCCGATCGTGCGCTCGGCCGCCAAGTACGGCAAACACCTGGTCTTCCCGTCGACCTCGGAAGTGTATGGCATGTGCCATGACGAGGAATTCGATCCGGAAAACTCGGAACTGATCTGCGGCCCGATCAACAAGCCGCGCTGGATCTATTCGAACGCCAAGCAGCTGATGGACCGCGTGATCTGGGGCTACGGCATGGAAGGCCTGAACTTCACCCTGTTCCGTCCATTCAACTGGATCGGCGCCGGTCTGGACTCGATCCATACGCCAAAAGAAGGTTCCTCGCGCGTGGTCACGCAATTCTTCGGCCACATCGTGCGCGGCGAAAACATCTCGCTGGTCGACGGCGGCGCGCAGAAACGCGCGTTCACCTACATCGATGACGGCATCGATGCGCTGATGCGCATCATCGCCAACAAGAACGGCATCGCCAGCGGCAAGATCTACAACATTGGCAATCCGGTCAACAATTACTCGATCCGCGACCTGGCCGGCATGATGCTGACCCTGGCCGCCGAGTACCCGGAATACGCCGAAGGCGCGAAACACGTGAAAATCGTCGAAACGACGTCGGGCGCGTACTACGGCGCCGGCTACCAGGACGTGCAGAACCGCGTGCCGAAGATCACGAATACCTGCGACGAGCTGGGCTGGGCGCCATCCACCTCCATGGCCGATTCCCTGCGCAATATTTTCGACGCCTACCGCAGCCAGGTAGCCCAAGCCAAAGCCCTGATGGATTAATGTTGAGCAAGCCGTTCCTGACCCTGAAGATCGACGTCGATACCTATCGCGGCACCCGTGTAGGCATGGGCAACCTGGTGCGCATGTTGCTGGCGCACCAGGCCAACGCCACTTTCCTGTTCTCGCTGGGCCCCGACCATACGGGCTGGGCCTTGCGGCGCGCCTTGCGGCCCGGGTTTTTCAGCAAGGTATCGCGCACCTCGGTGGTCGAGCACTACGGCTTGAAAACATTGATGTACGGCACCTTGCTGCCGGGCCCCGATATCGGCAAGCAATGCGCGGCGCAACTGCGCGCCGTGCGCGATGCCGGTTTCGAGTGCGGCATCCACACCTGGGATCACACCCTGTGGCAAGACAACGTGGCCAAGCGCAACGCCGCCTGGACCATCAACATGATGCGCAAGGCCGCCAACCGCTACGAGCAGGTGTTCGGCAGCGAGCCGCACACGCACGGCGCTGCCGGCTGGCAAATGAATGTCAGCGCCTTTTTCGAGCACGATACTGCCGGCTACCGCTACGCTTCCGATGGCCGCGCCATGCTCGACGCGCGCGGCGCCATGGCGCAGCCGGCGCAAGGCCCGCACCGCGTGCGCAATGGCAACACCATCCTGCAATGCGTGCAACTGCCCACCACCCTGCCCACCCTGGATGAATTGCTGGGCTGCGAAATCGACGGCAAACTGATCACGGTGAGCAATGTTGCCGCGCACATATTGTCGCTGACGGCGGATAATGTCCGCGATCACGTGTATACCTTGCATGCGGAACTTGAAGGACAGAAACTTGCCCCCATTTTCGAGCAACTGCTGGCTGGCTGGAAAGCCCAGGGCTATCAGTTCGCCTCGATGGGCGATTATTATGAAAAGATAAAAAATACGGACTTGCCCGTTTGCCCCATCACCTGGGATGAATTGCCAGGCCGTTCGGGACGCCTGATTGTGCAGGGCAAAGCGGCCTGAATGCTGTATTGTTGCACCTGGATGCGTTGCCAGGTTAAAAACAGCGCTGATGATCACCGTTCAGGAGAGAACCTGTGGCTGATAGCCAATCCCTCGTTAGCATACCCGACTTTACCGCCGCCATGACCAGCGGCAAGACCTTTCAGTTGCTGGGCCGTCCGGCCAAGGCCACGGTGCTGTTTTTCTATCCGAAGGACAATACCCCGGGCTGCACCACTGAAAATATCGCCTTCCGCGATGCCTATCCGCAGTTCGTTACCGCCGGCGTGGAAATCTACGGCATCAGCCGCGATTCCCTGCGCTCGCACGAAAGCTTCAAGGCCAAGCTGGACCTGCCGTTCGAGCTCATTTCCGACCCGGACGAAGCCGTTTGCCAGCTGTTTAACGTCATGAAGATGAAACAGATGTATGGCAAGACGGTCCGTGGCGTCGAGCGCAGCACGTTTGTGATTGACGCCCAGGGCCGATTGGTGAAAGAATGGAGAGGCGTGAAGGTCGCAACTCACGTGGAAGAAGTGCTGGAATTCGTAGCGCATCTGAAATGATCAGCTGTCCTGATCACATGCGCGTTGCCGGCTTCCAGCGAGCTTAGTTCAACCGCAGTTCAGTTCACGGTACCTATCGCCATTTTGAGTCAACGAAGCGCCTCCACCCACTGCGCCAGGCGGGCCACCAGCCCGCCGATGGCGTCCATGACCGGCCTTGCTGCCGGCCTTCCGGCAGTTATTCGTCCTGTAGCATTGTTGTTCCCCCGCATCCACCCCATGAGAAGTGCCGCCAGAAGCTGGCTGCCCATGGGCGATTCATTCCAGAAATTTTTTGATTGAGATCCTGATGCCACTGCCAAAATTACCGAGCAAGCCAGCCACCATCCTGGCCACCCAAGATTACCCAACCGCAGGCGCAGCGCGCCCGGCCACCAAAACCCCGGCAGCCAAGAAAGTGGCTGCACCGATTATTGAAGCGGCGATCGCCGAAGTTGCCAAGCCGGTCCGCAATGCGGCCACGAAGATCAAGCAAGTAGCGGCCCTGATGGTCGCCAAGCCGGCACCTGCACCAACGCCTGCACCAGCGCCAGCGCCGGCCGCTGCCGCGCCTGTTGCCAAAGCCAAGCCGGCAGCCAAGGGCAAGGTCGCGCCGATCAAGTCCGTCAAGCAAGCCGAGCAGCCACATCCGGCCAAGCACAAGGCGGTCGAAGTACAGCTCAAGTCGTCCGTCAGCCGCGCCGCCGACCAGCGCGGCCTGTCGAAACTGTTCGTGCTCGACACCAACGTGCTGATGCACGATCCATCGTCGCTGTTCCGCTTCGAGGAACACGATGTGTACCTGCCGATGATGACCCTGGAAGAGCTGGACAACCACAAGAAGGGCATGACGGAAGTGGCGCGCAACGCCCGCCAGGTGTCGCGCACCCTGGATGCCCTGATCAGCAACACGGACGACGATGCCATCGAGCACGGCATCCTGCTGTCCAAGCTGGGCAACAAGGATGCCAAGGGCCGCCTGTTCTTCCAGACGCGTTTGCAAAGCGCCGACCTGCCTGCAGGTTTACCAGTAGGCAAGGCCGACAACCAGATCCTGGCCGTCGTGCGCTCGCTGGAAGCGGAACAGGAAGGCCGCCCGGTGGTGCTGGTGTCGAAGGACATCAACATGCGCATCAAGGCGCGCGCCCTGGGCTTGCCGGCCGAAGACTACTTCAATGACCATGTGCTGGAAGACACGGACTTGCTGTATTCGGGCATCGTGCAGCTGCCGGACGACTTCTGGAACAAGCATGGCAAGGATATGGAGTCCTGGCAGGAAAGCAAGAACGGCTACAGCTCCACCTTCTACCGTGTGACGGGCCCGTTCATTCCATCCTTGCTGGTGAACCAGTTCATCTACCTGGAACCGAAAAACGGCGAAGCGCCGTTCTATGGCCAGGTGAAACAGATCAATGGCAAAACGGCCGTGCTGCAAACCCTGCGCGACTTCAGCCACACGAAGAACAATGTGTGGGGCGTGACGGCACGCAACCGCGAGCAGAACTTCGCCCTGAACCTGTTGATGAATCCGGAATGCGACTTCGTCACCCTGCTGGGCCAGGCCGGTACCGGCAAGACCCTGCTGGCCCTGGCCGCCGGCCTGGCGCAAGTACTGGAAACCAAGCTCTACAATGAAATCATCGTCACCCGCGTGACGGTGCCGGTAGGCGAAGACATCGGTTTCCTGCCGGGTACGGAAGAAGAAAAGATGTCGCCATGGATGGGCGCCTTCGACGACAACCTGGAAGTGCTGAACAAGTCCGACTCGGATGGCGGCGAATGGGGCCGGGCGGCAACGCAAGACCTGATCCGCTCGCGCATCAAGATCAAGTCGCTCAACTTCATGCGCGGCCGCACGTTCGTGAACAAGTTCCTGATCATCGATGAAGCGCAGAACTTGACGCCGAAACAGGTCAAGACCCTGGTCACGCGCGCCGGTCCTGGCACGAAGATTCTGTGCCTGGGCAACATCGCCCAGATCGACACGCCGTACCTGACGGAAGGCTCCAGCGGCCTGACCTATGTGGTCGACCGCTTCAAGGGCTGGTCGCATAGCGGCCACGTCACCTTGGCCCGCGGCGAGCGTTCGCGCCTGGCCGACCACGCCAGCGAAGTGCTGTAAGTCGCATCCGCGCGGCTGAACCGCCGCGTGCAGTATCGAAAGCCCCGCCTGCAGCGATGCCGGCGGGGCTTTTTTCATGTGCGCGCGTTTTCCTCGCGGCATGTTCTAATACCGCTCTTTTTTCCAGGACACCTAGCCCGATGCATCCCGCCTTCCAGTTGCTGCTCTGCCTGATCCTCTTCATGCTCATCCACATTTCCGTCATGGCCATCTGCGCCCGCGCATTCGGCATCACCGTGCGCAGCATCAGCTACGGCGTGGGCCCGACCCTGCTGGCCGTGGGGAAAGTCCACTTCAAGCTGCTGCCGCTGGCCGGCAATATGCTGCTGAAGGATACGCGCGAGGAAACCTTGTACGTTGACGACCCCTGCCTTGACGCCTACAACTTCCAGCCCCTGTGGAAACAGGTACTGCTGCCGCTGAGCGGCGTGTCCGTGCTGCTGGCCTTGTCGCTGGGGATCCTGGGGGCGCAAGGCTGGCAAGCTTTCGCCGCTGCCTTCGGACAGATCATCCACGGCGCGCTGGCGCCATTGTCGACGGCGCAGGCATTGCTGGATGCCGGCGAATCGTTTGCGCGCACGCACGGTTTTGCGCTGGTGTTCGCCGTGCTGTCATTGAAACTGTGCGCGTTCAACCTGCTGCCGTTTGCCGGCTTGAACGGCGGACAGGCGCTGCTGGCCATCGCGCGCGGCGGCAAGCCGTATGTGGCGTGGGAAGAAAACGCGACGCGGTGGCTATTGCTGCCGGGGCTGGCGGTTTTGCTGGCGTGGCTGCTGGCGTTCGGCTGGCATGCCTGGAAAAGCATGGCAGCCTAGGCCGCTGGCGCTATTATTTTTTGGACACTTGCCGTATGCTCGCAGCATCGTCTTGACGCTCTCGGCAAAGGAGCTGGCATTTTCTCGTTCGACACCTGCGGCAAACGCCTGGCCCTGTGGGCCATTCGCGCCTACCAGCGCTACCTGTCGCCCTACAAGGGGTTTTCCTGCGCCTACCGCGTGCTGACGGGGCGCGACAGTTGCTCCGCCTATGGCTACAAGGTCATCGCGCGCCACGGCTTGCGCGCAGGCTTGCCCTTGTTGCAGCGCCGCTTGCGCGCCTGCGGCGAGCGGCATCGCCAGTATCGCGCACTGCAGCCGCAGGAACGGCGTAGCAGCAGACATCTGGCCCAGGCGGGATTTTGCGATTGCGACATCCCGACGCCGGACTGCCATCATTGCTCCTGTACCCCTTGCGACTTGCTCGATTGCGACTGGCCCAGACGAAAAAAGAAACAGTGACTTCAATAGTTATATAAATTTTCATTACAAATGAAATATTCATTCATGAAATGAATAGCACCCATTATCACTGTGAATTGGCTGGAAACGAGTCTGCGGCCTATACTCAAGCCGTCTCCTCTACTCTGCCTCCCATGTACACCCTGCTCAGCCCGCATACCTCGCGGGCTTTTTGTTCCCGGCCATTGCCATTCTGTCTTATCCCTTTTAACGGCCACCGAGCCCGCGTTTCCCCGCCAGCCCAAGCCCCGACAGGGAGAACAGCATGATCGTGCGCGAGCGTCCTTCGGCGCTACGGCTGTTCCTGGTGGTACGCGGCTCCGTCCTGCCGCGCATCCGCACCACCCTCATCGTCAATACCCTGATCGCCACCATCGTCACCTGGTGCCATGGCACCCTGTTCGACCACAAGGTCATCCTTACCACCATTCCATTTACCCTGATCGGCTTGCCGCTGGCCATCTTCCTGGGCTTCCGCAACACGGCCGCCTACGACCGCTACTGGGAAGCGCGCAAGCTGTGGGGTGAGTTGGTCTTGCGCAGCCGCAACTTCTCGCGCCAGTGCCAGACCATGATACGCAGCGACACCCCGGCCCACGCGAAGCTGGGCCTCGACGATGTGCGCGTGCGCATGATCTACCGCGCCATCGCCTTTTGCCACGCGCTGCGCCACCAGTTGCGCGACACGCGCGGCCCGGCCGACTTGCAGCCGCTGCTGCGCCCGGCCGAGTGGCAGGCGGCTTGCCAGGCGTCGAACCCGTCCGACTACCTGATGATGCAGATGGGCCACGACCTGGCCGACTGCGTCAAACAGGGGCGCATCGACAGCATCCTCGCCACGCAGATCGATAACACGGTCTCGGCCATGGTGGGTGCGGGCGCTTCATGCGAACGCATCCGCAGCACGCCGATCCCGTTCTCGTATTCGCTGCTGCTGCACCGCACGGCGTATCTGTACTGCTTCCTGCTGCCTTTCGGTCTCGTCGATTCGCTGGGCTTCATGACGCCGTTCGTCGTCGCCATCGTCGCCTACACCTTCTTTGGCCTCGATGCGCTGGGCGACGAGATCGAGGAGCCGTTCGGCGAAGACGCCAACGATTTGCCGCTGTCGGCCATGTGCCGCGCCATCGACATCAGCCTGCGCGAATCCCTGCAGGACGAGAACGTGCCGCCGCCCATGCAAGCCGTCGATTTTCTGCTGCACTAAGCTTGACCTTACCATTGGGGTAAGGCTTACAGTGGACACACTTAACCATTCAAGGAGTGCTTGCCATGTACCAGTTACAAGTTGAAAACATGAGCTGCGGCCATTGCGTCGGCTCGGTCACGAAAGCGGTGCAAGCCATCGACCCCGCCGCCCAGGTGCAGATCGACCTGGCCAGCAAGCGCGTCACGGTGGAATCGACCAGCGAACTGGGCGCCATCAGCGCCGCCATCGTGGACGCTGGCTTTCCCGTTAGCAGCGCACAGTAACCGCCACAGCAGCGTCACGACAGCCGGCCATTGCGCCGGCTTTTTTTATTTACGCGTCCTGTTTACCCGTCCAGTTCGGGGTAATGCCGGAAGATGCCATCTTCATTGAAGGGTATCCTGCGCTTCGACTTCAGGTAACGGGCGATGTTCGGCCGCGCCGCCACGGCATCGTGCAAGGCGAACAGGGCGGGATACTCGGGCGCCAGGCGCGCCATGGCTTGCGGAAACGCGTAGCGCAGGCCCGCCAGCATCTGGAACAGCGACAGGTCGCCATACGTGATTCTGGCACCCACCAGGTAGTGGCCGCGGCTGCTGTTGCTCAGCAACACTTGCGTGAAATAATCGAGGAACTTCGGCAGGCGGGTGGCGCGAAAATCCGCGCTGCGCAGCATGGCCGCCTGCTTTTGTTCCCCGTAATATTGATTCATCGATAGCGGATGGTGCGTGTCGTGCACTTCCGTCAGCCAGTCGGCCATGGTCAGCTGCAGCTGGTTCAGCCACAAACGGCCACTTTCCGCGCGCGGCGCCAGCCCCAGGCGCCGGCCCAGGTAAAACAGGATGTTCGGCGTCTGGCCGATCAGCAGTTCGCCATCGCGCAGCACGGGCGGCGCATAGGCCGGCTGGGGCGTGCTGCCGCCATCGAGGCAGGCCAGCATGGCGGAAACGCCTTGCCCCTTGCGCTCAGGCAAGCGGGCGATATCACGGTAATCCGCGCCCGCCTCTTCCAGGGCCAGCCGGATGAATTCGCCACGCCCCTGTATCGTAGGCCAGTAGTACAGTTCATACGCCATATGCACCTCCATTGACTTACATCAAGGGCAACATGCTTTCGCTTCCTTGTCACCAGCCAGGCCCAGGCTTTGCAGGATGGGGCAATCGGGCTTGTCATCGCCGTGGCACGACTGCGCCAGGTGGGCCAGGGTATCGCGCATCTCCGTCAGTTCGGCGATGCGCTGGTTCAAGTCCGCCACATGCGCCAGGGCGATGCCTTTCACGTCCGCGCTGGCGCGCTGGTCGTTTTGCCACAGCGACAGCAGCTCGCGGATCTGCTCCAGCGAAAAGCCCAGTCCCCGCCCGCGTTTGATGAAACGCAAGGCGTGCAAGTCGTTCGGCGTGTAGATGCGATAACCCGCGTCGCTGCGCGCGCTGGGCTTTAACAGTGCGATGCTTTCGTAGTAGCGTATCATTTTTGCCGAGACGCCCGTCTCGCTTGCCGCTTGGCCGATATTCATCCTATACCTCCTTGGTATGCGCACTGCGGGCTTTCCAGCGGCGCAGCAACAGGGCATTGCTGATCACGCTGACGGAACTGAAGGCCATCGCCGCGCCCGCCACCATGGGGTTGAGCAAGCCGAAGGCGGCCAGCGGAATGCCGATCATATTGTAGATAAATGCCCAGAACAGATTCTGCCGTATCTTGCTGTAGGTGCGGCGCGAGATATCGATGGCGTCCGCCACCAGAGCCGGATCACCGCGCATCAGGGTAATGCCGGCCGCATGCATGGCCACGTCCGTGCCCGTCGACATGGCGATGCCGACGTCGGCCGCCGCCAGCGCGGGCGCATCGTTGATGCCGTCGCCCACCATGGCCACCTTGGCTCCCTCGTTTTTCAGCGCCACAATTTTAGCGGTTTTATCGGCTGGCAGCATTTTCGCCGCCACCATGTCGATGCCCAGCAGCTTGCCGACGGCGTCGGCGCTGCCCTGGTTGTCGCCGGTCAGCATCACCGTCTGGATGCCCAGGGTATGCAGATGGGCAATGGCCGCCTGCGCGTTCGGCTTGACCTGGTCGCTGAAAGCAAACAGACCCAGCAGTTGCGTACCCGCGGACAGCCACGAAATCGTGTTGCCCGTGTTTTCCAGCGACAAGGCCTGCGCTGCCAAAGGCGTCATGTCCACATTCAATTCCTGCATCAGGCGCGTGCTGCCCAGTTTCAACTCCAGGCCGTCGACCTGCGCCGCGAGTCCCCGTCCCGGCAAGGCCGACAGGGCCGTGGCTGGCAAGGGTTCGATGTGGCGCGCACTGGCCGCCTCCAGCACGGCCGTGGCCAGGCTGTGCTCGCTGCCGCGCTGGATGCTGGCCGCCAGCTGCAGCAGCCGGCTTTCGTCGATGCCGTGCGCATGCAGGGCTGCCAGGGCCGGCTTGCCGATGGTCAGGGTGCCCGTCTTGTCGAACACGACGGTGGTGACGGCGTGCGCCACTTCCAGCGCTTCCGCGTCCTTGATCAGGATGCCGTAGCGGGCGGCCACGCCCGTGCCGGCCATGATGGCCGTCGGCGTAGCCAGGCCCAGCGCGCAGGGGCAGGCAATGACCAGCACGGCCACGGCATTGATGATGGCATTCTCCAGCTCGCCGGTAGCGAACCACCAGCCCAGCATGGTCAGCAGCGCCAGCACCAGCACCACCGGCACGAAGATGGCGCTGACCTTGTCGACCAGGTGCTGGATCGGCGCCTTGGCCGCCTGCGCGTCTTCCACCAGGCGGATGATGCGCGACAGGGTCGTCTCGCCGCCCACGGCCTGCGTGCGCACCAGCAGCAAGCCATCGGCATTGATGGAGCCGCCCGTCACCGTGTCGCCCGGATGCTTATCGACCGGCAAGCTTTCGCCCGTGATCAGGGATTCATTGATCTGGCTGGCGCCCTCCACCACCACGCCATCGACGGCCACCCGCTCGCCAGGGCGGATCACCACCAGGTCGCCCACTTTTACCTGTTCCACGGGCAAGTCGAGTTCCACGCCATCGCGGCGCACGCGGGCCGAATCCGGACGCAGCACTTGCAGGGCGCGGATGGCCGACGCCGTCTGGCGCTTGGCGCGGCTTTCCAGCCATTTGCCCAGCAGCACCAGGGTGATGACGACGGCCGACGCCTCGAAATACAGGTGCGGCAGCATCTCGCCTGCCGTCAGCCACTGGTAGATGGACAAGCCATACGCGGCGCTCGTGCCCAGCGCCACCAGCAGATCCATATTGCCGCTGCCGGCGCGCGCCGCCTTCCAGCCCGCCTTGTAGAAGCGCGCGCCAAAGTAAAATTGCACGGGGGTGGCCAGCGTGAACTGCAGCCAGCCAGGCAGCATCAGATGGATGCCGGCCCATTCCAGCAACATCGGCAGCATCAGGGGGAAGGCGAGGACGGCGGCCAGCGCCACCTTCAGCCCGTCACGGTTCGGCGCGGCAAGCGGTGCGCTGGCCTGGCTGGCGGCCGGCACCCTGGCGGCGTAGCCAGCCTTGTCGATGGCGGCGATCAGACTGCCCGCATCGGCATCGCCCGTCACCTTGATGCGCGCGCTTTCTGTCGCCAGGTTGACGCTGGCAGCCACCACGCCCGGTACTTTCAGCAGGGCTTTTTCCACCCGGCCCACGCAAGAGGCGCACGTCATGCCGGAAATATTCAGGTCGATTTCCCGCTGCACCACCGTGTAGCCGGCTTTTTCAACGGCCGCCTGCAGGGTGGCCAGGGAGAGCGGCGTGCTGGACGTGACACGGGCCGTTTCCGTGGCCAGGTTGACGCTGGCCCCGGTCACGCCAGGCACGGCGGCCAGGGCTTTTTCCACACGGCCCACGCAGGAGGCGCAGGTCATGCCTTCGATGGCCAGGGCCTGCGCGTGGGTGGCGGAGGAAGAAGTGTCGGGAGCGAGTGCGGTCTGGTGCATGGCAGATCCTGTACGAATGAATGACTGATACGGTCAGGATCTGCTATCCAACGATGGGAAGGTCAAGCCCTATTTCAACGGAAACAGGGGCTTGGCCGAGAAACCTAGCGCACCACGCAATCGATGGCGGCGGGCTTGCTGCCGCCAGCAGTGGCGCCGCCGCTGGCCGACGACGGGATGAAGGCCGCTGGCGGCGTGAACTGCAGGCCGGGATTGACGGGCAGCAGCACGGGCGGCTGCTGGAAGTTGGGCGTAAAGCCGAACTGGCCGGCGGCAAAGTTGAGCGTGCCGGCAGGATTGGTCACATGGATCATGCCGTCGAGCACCTGTACATACAGGCCGGGCGGCAACGCCGAAGGCGCCGGCGCCTTCGGCAGCGCGGGCCCGCCCGGTGCCGCTGGCGCCACGTAACTGGCAATGAAGGTGGTGCCGCGGATGCCGATGGTAGCGGCCGGCGTCTTCATCTCGAAGCGCTCCTTGTTGCGCTTGCCCAGCAGTCCCGTGACGGAACGCAAGCCGCCCTTGAGCAGGCTGAAAACGGCATGGTCGCCGTCGGGCTGCTCGGCCGTGTAGCTGAATTGCTCGATCACGAAGCTGGAATTGGGCTTCAGGGTGATTTCGCTATTGTCGATCAGCTTGATCAAGGCATAGCTGTCCTTTTCCGTCAGCAAGGTATCGCCCTGCTCCACTTCAGACCTGATCGCCAGCAGCTTCACCTTGCCATCGGCCTTCTTGGCCATCAGCGGGCCGCTCAGTTGCATGACCGTGCCTGCCACCAGGCCGGCCCAGGCCGGCGCACCGGCGCACAGCAGGGCCAGGCACAGCAACACCTTAGTTGCAATACATTTTTTTGCTCGGATCATCGAATTTGCTTCCTGTCGGTTTATTTGCGGCGCCACTGGCGTCCTTGTCATCCTTCTTGCCGGTGTTCGTCTCGGCCAGCGCCACCGGCGACATGATGTCGTTGGCCCGGTCCGCCTGCTTGATGATGGCCAGCGCATTGTCGATGGCCGCGCTGGTGGCGGGATCGATGACGGGCTTGTCGACCGTGGCAGGCAGGAAGACGGCGTCCGGCACGCTCACCGTGCCGTTCGGCGCCAGCAAGCTCACGTTGGCGCGCTGGCGCGCGATGCGCACGCCCGTGCCGCCCGTGATGCTGCCCGTTTTCGCCAGCAAGCTCATGCTGGCCGCGGCCGGCACCGTGAAGCTGGCGCTGCCGCCCAGGCGCACATGGTCCTGCGCGCTGGCGGCAAAGTTGCCGCCGCTGGCCACACTGGCGTTGCCATCGATGCCGATGTCGCGCCCGGCCGCCAGGCTGATGTCGCGCGCGGCGGCCAGCTGGGCGCCGTCGCCCAGCAGCACGTCCGTGCTGGCATTGAGGGCGATATCGTTGCCTTCGATCTTGCCGTTCACGCTGATGGGGCTGCGCGCCGTCAACGACACATTGCCGCCATTGGCGTTGATATTGCCAGCCGCGATGCCGCCCGTGTTATTGATGGCAATATCGCCCGCGCCGGTGGCCAGGGAACCCAGCGCCAGGGTGCCGGGCGCCGAGGTATTGTTCAGCACGATGCCGCCGCCCGCGCTGTTGCTGGCGCTGAAACTGCCCAGCTGGTTGCCCGCATGGCCCAGCACGATGCCATTTTTCGCCTGCGCAGCCAGGCTGCCGGCCAGCAGCGCACCGTCCTGGCCGATGGCGCCGTTCAGTGCGGTCAATGTCACCGCGTTCGCCGCCAGGCTGGCGAAGCGCAGATCGCCCGCCGCCTGCGTGATGGCCAGCTGGCCCGCCAGGCGGATGGCGCCGGCCGCCTGGCTGAAGCTATTGGCGACGAGCAAGTTACCATTGCCGCTCAACACGCCGCCGCCTTGCGCATAGCGGTCGGCCGACAGGCTGCCATTCAGCAGGAAATTGCCGCCGCTGATTTCCAGGCTGGCCAGCAGGGAGCGGTCCTGCACGCCGTCCCCCACGGTCAGGCTGCCGCCCGTCAGCCGCAGGCCCGAGGCGGAGTTCAGGTTTTTCAGGATGGTACTGCCGGCCGCCGCGCTGTACGTGACGATGCCGTTGCTGCGCGAGAAATCCACGGCCAGCACATTGGCCCCTTCCGGCACCACGCCGCCATCCCAGTTGGCCGCGTCGCTCCACAAGCCGTTGCCGCTGCCCACCCAGGTGGACAATTGTTTTTGCGCAATCGTCGCCTGCGTCGTGCCGCCCGCCGAGGTCAGCACATAGTTGCCCGCATCGGCGCCGCCCAGGCCCATATTCGTCACGAACACCGTCTTGCCCGCGCCCGCATTCTTGTCGCCAAAGCTGGCCAGGGCCGAGACGTCCAGCCGGTCGCCTGCCACACGGTCGTCGCCGAAATTCAGTGCGGCGCCCGTCGTGCCGTCATAGGTTTTATTGATGCCGTTGAACTGCACATTGAGGGCGCGCGGCGTGATGTCGGCCGTGGTGCTGCCGCTGCCGCTGGCCAGCACATAGTTGCCCGCGTCGGCGCCGCCCAGGCCCATATTTGTCACGAACACCGTCTTGCCCGCGCCCGCATTCTTGTCGCCAAAGCTGGCCAGGGCCGAGACATCCAGCCGGTCGCCTGCGACGCGGTCATCGCCGAAATTCAGCGCGGCGCCCGTCGTGCCGTCATAGGTTTTATTGATGCCGTTGAACTGCACATTGAGCGCGCGCGGCGTGATGTCGGCCGTGGTGCTGCCGCTGCCGCTGGCCAGCACGTAGTTGCCCGCATCGGCGCCCTGCAGGTTGCTGCTGTCATAGCTGTAATTGACGTTCTTGCCCTTGCCCGCGTTCTTGTCGCCGAAGCTGGCCAGGGCGCCGGACAAGGCCACCTGGTCGTTGCCGACCAGGCCTTCAAACAGGACGCTGAGGCTGGCGCTGGTATTGCCGTCATACACCTTGCTGGCGGCGCTGAAGCCACCCGCGTTCAGCACGGCGCGGCTGATGTCGGCAACGCCGCTGGCGTCGGCAGCAATGCTGTAGTTGCCCAGGTCGTTGCCGGACAAGCTGATGCCGCTGGCATTGACCACCTTGCCGCTGCCCGCGTTCTTGTCGGCAAACACGGCCGTACCCTGCGCGCTGACGCTGTCGCCATTGACGACATTGCCCAAGGTGAAGATGGCGCCGCCAAAGCCCAGATGGCCATCGTAGACCTTGCTGCCGCCGATGCTCACCGTCAGCGTGCGCGGCGTGATGGCCAGGGTGGTGCTGCCGCCCAGGCTGATGTCGTACTTGGTCGACCACAAGCCCGTCAGCCCATAGCTGCCGACGTTGCGTGCATTGCCATAGCCAAGGCTGCCATTCGCGCCCGTATCGCCGTCAAGCAAGCCCGAATAGCTCAAGCTGCCAAGGAAGCTGGCCAGCTGGCCATCGTAGACCTTGCTCGCATCGGCCGTCACGGTCACTTGCAGCGGCTTCAAGAAGGCTTTCAGCATCGGCGTCGTGTAGCCGTCATAAATGCGCCAGACGCTGTTGAAATTGTAGTCGTTGAAACTGCCCTGCTGGCGCATCTCCGCCGTCGTGAGGCCTCTGGCGCCACCCCGGTCCAGCATGGTGCCGGCCGTTTCATAGTTCCAGAAACCGTACGCCACGCCAGCACCCGCGTCGGCCCGGCCCACCAGGCCGCCCACCGTGCCGCCGGCAAAGCCGTTGCCGGCCACGGCGCCGCTGCTGTAGACGTGGCTGGCGGTGCTGCCGGCCTCGCTCCAGCCAATCAGGCCGCCCAGGTTTTCATGCGCCACTTGCGGGTCGCTGCTGCCGGAGGCCGCCACGGCACCGGTGGCGTAGGCATTCTCGATGCTGCCGGCGTTGCGCCCCACCAGGCCGCCGATATTCGCCGCGCCGCTGACGGCACCCGCAGCGTAGGACTGCGTCACGGCGCCAGCGTTATGGCCCACGAGGCCGCCAATATTGGCGCGCGCCCCCGTCACGCTGCCCGTCGCGTACGAGGCCGTGATGCTGGCGCCAGCCTGGTTCATGCCCGCCAGGCCGCCGATGTTGCCGGCGTTATCCGCATTCACGCCTGCCACATCGCCGCTGGCGCTGGCATTGCGCACGCTGCCGCCATTGCTGCCCACCAGGCCGCCGGCCGTGTTGGCGCCGACCACGGCCGTGCCGCTGTGGACGTTTTCCAGCGTGCCGCCCAGGCTGATGCCGGCCACGGCCCCCACATTATTGCTTCCCGTCACCCGGCCATTTTGCAGGCCGAGGTTCTGTACAGTCCCGCCCTGCAGCTTGCCAAACAGGCCGACGCCCGAAGTCACGCTGGCGTTGCTGGCATTGATATACAAGCCGTTGATGCTGAAACCGGCACCATCGAACAGGCCCGCGTAGCCGGCACCGTCGCTGCTGGCGATGGGCACGAAACCGGCGCCCTGGTTCCAGTTCAGCGTGCCGCTGGCGTCGATGTTGCCCCCCAGGCGGTAGCTGTTGCCCAGGCCGAGGCTGCCGATGCCCTGCAAGCCGTAGATATCGGCGATCAGGTAGGGCGTGGCGGCACCGCCATCGCCGCCAGTCACGCGCAGGAAGCTGGCGCCTGGCGCGATGCTGAAGCCGCGCGCGGAAAAAGCCGCCAGGGCTGGCGCGTTCTGCGTCCAGGCACCGCCATCGAGCGCGAACTGGCCGCCCACGCTGACGGCGGCCGTGGCCGTGATGGCGGAAGCGGAATTGAAGCGCAGGTCGCCCGCCGTCGTCAAGGCATCCGATATCAGGATGCCGCCCGTGTTCGTGCCGTCGCCGATGGTCAGCGATGCGGCCGAAATGCCGGCCAGTTCGGCCGTGCTCAAGCCCAGGGCCGTGCCCGATTTGCTGCCCAGGTCGATGGCGCGCGCGCTGCTCAAGGGCTTGATGGTGACATTTGCACCGCCCGCCGTGCCGCCGGCCTGGATGCCGCCGGCCAGGGTGATGCTGTCGGCCTGCAAGGTGATGCTCTGGCCGCCGACGCCGCTGGCGACCAGCTGGCTGCCGCTGCCTGTCAGGTGAATGTCGCCCGCCGCCAGGTTGGCGCGCAGGGACAGGTTGCCATTGCCCGAGTTGAGCACGCCGGCGCCCGTGATGCTGGCGCCCGACAGGCTGATGTTGCCGCCGTGCGTGCTGACCGGCGCGGCCAGGTTGATGTTCGAGCCCAGGCCCAGCGCCGCGCCACTGCTGGCGTCGTTCGCCGACAGGTTCACGTTGCCGCCATTCGTGCTGATGGCCGCATACACATTGATCGTCTCGCCTGCCGTCGCGCTCAGGCCGACGCCGGCGTTCACCATGTTCACGGCACTGCTGAAATTGATGCGGTGCAGGGCTTGCAAGGTCACATTGCTGCTGGCGTTGGAAATCACGTCGGCGCCGATGCTGGTGCTGGTGGCGGGCGGGCCTTCGGCAAACTGGTCCACATCGCCCAGGCTGCCGCCAGCGCCTTGCACAACGTCAATATCGTAGGGATCGAGCAGCCAGTTGCCGCGCTTGCCGCGTCCCGCGCGCGCGGACGTATCGACGCGGATGGCATCGACGGCCAGGTAGCGGCCCGAGGTCTCGACGAAACCGCCGTCGCCACCCTGCGCGCCGCCGCGCGCGGAAATGCTGCCGTGTACCTGTGCCGATTCCGTGCCCCAGGCAATGACCTTGCCGCCGTTGCCGCTGCCGATGGCGTCCGCGGCAATGCTGGCATCCTTGTTGACCACCAACTGGCGCGCATTCTGCACGGCCGCATTCTTGCCCTGGTAGTCGCCGCCCAGCAAGACCGTACCGCCGCCCGTGCCGCCGCTGGCATCGACCCTGGCATTGCCGAACAGTCCCACCTGCTCGCCCAGCACCTGGATTTCGCCGCCCTTGCCCGCACCCGTCGCCGACGTCATGCTGCCGGCCGACAGCACCGTCTGGCCGCTGGCCTTGAGCACGATCTTGCCGTTCTCGCCGACAACGGCGCTGTTCGCATTGAGCACGCCGCGCTGGCTGACCAGCGCGCCGGCCATGCCGATGCTGCCGCCCTGGGCAATGATCTGCCCCAGGTTCAGCGCCTGGTCCGCTGGCGCCGACACCAGCACGCGCAGCTGCGGGTTGCCGGGGTCGGCCAGCTGCACGCTGCGCCCTGCCGCCAGGATCACTTCGCCATTCGGCGCCGTGATGATGCCCGTGTTTTCCACATTGGGCGCGATCAGCAGCACTTGCCCGCCCTTGCCACCATTGATGACACCCGCATTGCTGACGCCGCCAGCGGTAGCCCCTGCCGTGAAGGCACGCTTGCCGGACAGGAAATCCTCGTTCGACAAGCCCAGGCTGGACGCCACCAGGCCATTCACGTCCACCTTCGCGCCCTGGCCGAAGACGATGCCGTTCGGGTTGATCAGGAACACCTTGCCATTCGATTCCAGGCTGCCGAGGATCTTGCTGGGGTCCTGTCCCGTAATGCGGTTGAGCACGGCGCTATTGCCGTTTTGCTGGATGAAGCGCGTGATTTCCCCCGCATGGATGGAAAAACTCTGCCAGTTGATGATGGTGTTGGGCGTGTTCGTGATCGAGAAGATGTTGCCTTGCTGATTGAACGTCGCCTGGCCATTGACCACCTGCGGCAAAGCCGGGTTGGCCTGCGCCGCGCCGAAGCAGCTGGCCAGCAGCAGGGCCAGCGCCGTGCGGCGCATGGGCGGACCGCACGGTGGCAGCATCTGGGCGGAAACGGAAGCGTAGTGGACGCGGTTATGCATGGTGTTCATCCTGATGCTAGTAAGCCAAGGCAAGGCGGAAATGCAGGCGGTTGGCGCCACGCTGTCGCGTGTCGCCGCCGTTGACGACGTGGGCGTAATCGAGTTGCAGATTGGCGTAGCGGCTCAGCAGCAAGCGCAGCCCCAGCCCGCCGCTGCTGATGCCCTGGGAAGCGCTTTCGCCTGGCAGCGCATGGTTGCGGCGCAGCCAGGCCGTGTCATAAAAGGCCAGCGCGCGGCATTGATAGCCGGCCGCCTGCGCGCACCAGTTCGGCGTGTACAGTTCCAGGTTCAGGCTGGCGCCGGAATCATTCGATGCTTCGCGCTCGGCAAAGCCGCGCACGGACGAGGCGCCGCCGGCGCCGAACTGTTCGCCGGGCACCAGCGCGTCGGGCGTGAGCTGGGCATTGAACAGCGCGCGCCATTGCCAGTCGTCGGCCAGCACGCGCCCCGAGCTGGCGCTCAGGCGCACGGTGTTGTAGGCCGCCTTGGCATGCGCGCGCACGCGGTCGAAATCGGCTTGCGCGCCATGCTTGCCACCGGGGATGTTGTGCGCAAACGTGACGGCCACGCTGGTCTCGCCCGTGGGCAGCGACCAGGCGCCGATGTAGCTGATGCTGAGCGGATGCACGGTGACGTCGGCGCCCAGTTCCATGCCGAACAGCTGCACGCTGTTGCGGTAGGCCTTGTAGTCGATGCCGTACACGAGCTTGGGTTCGAAGTCGTCGCGGCGGGCAAAATTCTGGTTGTAGCGGATGCCCGCCATGCTGCCCTGGCCGCTGACGGCCAGGTCGAAGATGCCGGCCGAGACGCTGCCCGAATCGACGTTCGAGTAGCTGGCAAAGAAATCCATCGAGTCGCCCAGCGCATACAGCGGCAAGTGGTAGCCGGCGCCATACACGCCCACCTTGTCCGGCTTTTCCAGGCTGCTCGTGTATTGCAGGCTGGCGACATGGTCGCGGCCCCACAGATTGGCATGCTGCAGCACCACGCCCACGTGCGTCTTGCCCGTCTGCGCATTGCCCGTGTTGTCCACATTGAGCATGGCCTTCCACGCCTTTTCATCGGCCACCGTGACGGCGGCGTCAATGGCCTGCGCCTGCTCGTCGGCCTGCAGGCGCACTTCGATCTTGCGCGCCGGGTTTTCATTGGCCAGCTTCAGGCTTTGCGACAGGGCGTTCAGGTTGGGCGTTTCGCCTTCGCGCAGAGCCGGCAAGGCGCGCCGCACGTTGGCGTCGTCGACATGCGTGTTGCCGCTGATGGCGACCTTGCCCAGCGGCGTTTGCAGCACGCTCAGGCGCACCACGCCGCGCTGCAGTTCCTGCTCGGGCAATTGCACCTGCACGGCGCTGTAGCCGAGGGCGCGGTAGGCCGCTTCCAGCGTCTCGACGGCGCGGGCGATATCGGAAAAATCGCGCTGGCGGCCCGTGTACGGCGCCAGCAAGGCTTGCAGCCTGGCCTCGTCCAGCAGGGTATTGCCCTGCACGTCAAAGCGGCTGATGTCGAAACGGGGAATGCCGTCCTCGGCCGCCGTCGGCGCGGCGGCGTCCATGGAAACGGCGGCGCCGGCGGCGCCGACAGCGAACAGCAGCGCGGAACCCGCAAGCAGGTGCACCAAACGATATGTCATGTAAAGGATTTCTTGTGTAGCCGGACCAGCGCGCGGCCCGCAGGCGACAGCGGCAGCGTGTCCAGCAGTGGATTGAAGACAAATTTTAGACGGCTTTTAGTTTCCAGTCAGAAATTTCTAAGGTTTTCTCCCGTTTTTTATCGCGCCGCAGCATACATCGTCCGTACAAGGATGAAACATGGCTTGATCATTAATATTTTCCATGTTGCCCACTATTTATTTGCTATCCAGGGCCGTCACGCCATCCCAGTCCGGCGCGGGGGGCGTGCGGCGGTATTCGTCGAGGCGCGCCGCATACAGCCGGTACAGTCCATCGGCGGGAAAATCCGCTTGCAGCGCGTCGATCAGTGCGCCGGCGCCGGGCCAGTCGCGCGCGCGCAGCCGGGCCAGCGCCGCGTGCCAGCGCTCCAGCTGGGCCAGTTCCCCAGGCGTGGCGTCAGCCAGCAGGCCGCGCGGCTCGAAGATGGCGACGGCTTCCTGCTTGCCCAGCACGCGCACCAGGTCCAGTTCGCGGTACAGGAATTCGGCGGCGGCGGCGCGCGTGGAGGCGCCCGCCACGATGCCCACGCCATAGCGCTTGCTGGCCCCCTCCAGGCGCGCGGCCAGGTTGACGCTGTCGCCCATCACGGTATAGGCGCGGCGGATGCGCGAGCCCATGTCGCCCACGTGCATGGCGCCCGTGTTGATGCCGATGCCGATGCGCTGATCAAGGAAACCCATATCGCGGCCGCCGGCGGTGTCAGCCAGGCCCTGGAAAACGCGCGCAACCTCGACGCGGGCGTGCCCGTGCAGATCGAAGTGGAAACCCTGGCGCAATTGCAGGAAGCGCTCGACGCGGGCGCCGTCTCCGTCTTGCTCGATAACTTCAGCAACGACATGATGCGCCAAGCCGTGGCCCTCACCAACGGGCGCGCCCTGCTGGAAGCGTCGGGCGGCATCAATGTCGATACCGTGCGCGCCATTGCCGAGACGGGCGTGGACCGCATCTCGATCGGCAGCCTGACCAAGGATGTGCGGGCCACCGATTACTCCTTGCGCATCGTCGGCTGATGAAAAGAGCGGGGCGCTTGCTGGCCCTGGCGCTGCTGTGGCCGGTGCTGGCCACCCCCCAGCAGGCGCCGGCCCGCGAGCTGCTGGCCGTGGGCGCGCAGTTCGAGCGCGTGTTCGAATACCAGGCCAGCGGCGAATATGCGGGACTGGGCGTGGAACTGCTGCGTCTGATGGCATCGCGCACGGGCAATACCGTGCGGTTCCGCATGGTGCCGTGGGCGCGTGCGCAAGCCATGCTGGTGCAAGGCCAGGCCGATATCCTCATTGGCCCCTACAAGGCGCCGGACCGCATCGCCAGCATGGCGTTTTCCGAGAAGCCGTTTTACCAGGACCAGATCGTTTTTTATACGCGCCAGGATGCCAGCTTTGGCTGGGATGGCGATTACAGCGTGCTGAAGAACCGCAGGATGGTGCTGCTCAATGGCTGGGCTTACGGTTCGGACTGGGAGCGCGTGCGCCCCGGTTTGCAGGTCAGCGTGGCGAACAATGTGGAAAATGGCTTGAAGATGCTGGTGCACAACCACGTCGACGTGTTCGTCAGCAACCGCCGCAATACCGACCCCGTCATCGCCCGCCTGGGCTATGGCCGCCAGGTGAAACCGCTGCCAAAAGTCATCGAAGTGCAGAATGGCTACTTTGCCTTTCCCCGCTCGCCAACCTTTGACAAGCTGCGCCTGCAGTTCGACCAGGAACTGAATAACCTGATCGAGACGGGCGAATTGAAAAAGCTGGGCAAACGCTACGACGTCAGCGTGCCCTGACAGGTCGGCATGCCGCCGCGCCGGGCGGCATGCCAGGGTTTGCTCTACAGCTGGCGCGCCTCAAACGTGTTGCACTGGGAAATCTGCCCGCTCTCGATACCCTTGCTGAACCAGCGCACGCGCTGCTCCGAAGTGCCGTGGGTAAATGAGTCGGGCACGACATGGCCTTGCGCCTGGCGCTGCAGCGCATCGTCGCCGATGGCCGTGGCCGCTTTCAGGGCCGCTTCCACGTCGCCCTGTTCCAATATCTTGCGGTCGGCGTTGGCGTGATAGGCCCACACGCCGGCGAAGCAGTCGGCCTGCAATTCCAGGCGCACGGACATGGCGTTGGCTTGCCGTTCCGATTGCGTGCGGCGCGCATTGTCGACCTTTTCGGACAGGCCCAGCAGGTTCTGCACGTGGTGGCCCACTTCATGCGCGATCACATACGCCTCGGCAAATTCGCCGGAAACCTTGAAGCGCTGCTGCATCAAGTTGAAGAAATCCAGATCCAGGTAGACCTTCTGGTCGCCGGGGCAATAAAAGGGACCGCTGGCGCTCTGGCCCGTGCCGCACGCGGTCGGGGTGCTGCCCGAGAACAGCACCAGCTTGGGCTTCACGTAGGCGCCGCCTTCGGCCTTGAACAGGGCGCTCCAGGTGTCTTCCGTATCGGCCAGCACGGTTTTCACGAAGCGCGCCATCTCGTCGGATTCCGGCGGCTGCTGCGCCGGTGCCTGGCTTTGCTGGGTGCTGATTTGTCCGCCGCCGCCACCGCTGAGCAGGTTGAGCAGGGTGAGGGGGTTGACGCCCAGCACGTATGAACCCACCAGGGCGATGACGATGGTGCCGATGCCGATCGAGCGTCCGCCAAAACCAAAGCCGCCGCCCCCGCCGCCACTGCCGCCTTCGCCACGGCGGTCTTCCACATTGTCGCTTTCGCGATTACCTTCCCATTTCATGATATTGACTCCTGCTGCGATTGCGATTAATTGATGACGCCTCAAGATGTCTCTTCAGGCGAGTCTTATCATTATCGCAGCAAACTGCGCCGCGACAGGAGCGACAGTGTTACGCTTTGCAACTTTCCACCCTGATCACAACAGCCATGAACACGATGCTTGCCAACGATACACCTATTTCGCCCTCCACGGTGGTCCAGGCCCAACTGGACGCCTACAATGCCCATGACGTGCCGGCCTTGCTGGCCATCTACGCGGATGACGCACAGCAATTCGAGCACCCGGCCACCTTGCTGGCCACGGGCGGCGCGCAGATCGGTGCGCGCTTTGTCGCCCGCTTTGCCGCCAGCCGGCCGCGGGCGCAGTTGCTCAACCGCATCGCCTGCGGCAAGCTGGTGATCGACCATGAGATCGTCCACGGCGACACGGACGATGGCGTGTCCGCGCAGGAACTGGTGGCGACGTATGAAGTGGAGCAGGCGCGCATCACGCGTGCCTGGTTCAGCTTTGGCACGTTGACGCGCCTGCGCGTCGCGTTGCCTGCCGATGTGCCGGCCATGAATGCGCTGATCGCCCGCTCCGGCGTGGAACTGAGCGCGGGCTTTTATACGCCCGAGCAAGCGGACGCCGTCACCCGCCACGTCTTCGGCGTCGATACGCAGCTGGTTGCCGACCAGACATATTTTGTGATCGAACGCGATGGCGCCATGCTGGCCTGCGGCGGCTGGAGCCGGCGCGCCACCCTGTATGGCGCCGACCGCGCCAAGAGCGGGCCGGACCCGCTGCTCGACCCGGCCAGCCAGGCCGGACGCATCCGCGCCTTCTTTGTCGAGCCCGCTGCCGCGCGCCAGGGCCTGGGCAGCATGCTGATGCGCCATTGCGAGCGCCAGGCGCGGGCCGCCGGTTTCAGCACCCTGGAACTGGCCGCCACCTTGCCCGGCGTGCCGCTGTACCTGGCCAGCGGCTTTGCCGTGACGCAGGAGTTTCACCTGGACTTGCCGGACGACATACAACTGCCGCTGGCGCGCATGCACAAGCGGCTGTAAAGCCCGGCAGGCAGACATTTAGCCTGGCTGGTGCTTCATGGCCTCGCGGTAGCTGAGTGCTGACAGCCGCTGGCGGTGCGCGTTGGCAAAGGCCGCCACGGTTTCGGGCGCGTGGCGCGCATAGTCGCGCAAGGCCCAGCCGATGGCCTTGCGGATGAAAAACTCGTCTTCATGCGCCAGCGCGAGGGCCGTGTCAAATAGCCTGCCCGCATCCGTGTCGCCGCGCCAGCCCAGCTGGTGCAGCATGGCGATGCGGCGCAGCCAGAAATCGTCATGGCGCAAGGCCTCCGCCATGTGTGCATGGACATCGCCGCCGCGCCGCCGTTCCGCCTGCAGCACCGCGCCGACGATGCCGGCCATGCCGTCGACGCTGTCCCACCAGGCGCGCTGGCGTACCAAGGCCAGCAGGGTCGGG
This sequence comes from Janthinobacterium sp. AD80, assembly GCF_002878455.1. Classification (GTDB taxonomy): domain Bacteria; phylum Pseudomonadota; class Gammaproteobacteria; order Burkholderiales; family Burkholderiaceae_D; genus Janthinobacterium. The sequence continues at coordinate 16,469 of NZ_NRDQ01000060.1, read as the reverse complement.
AGGTGGGAGACGTCCAGCTGGCGCCGGTGCAGGGCCAGCATGTCGAGCGCCACGTGCTGGTACTCGCGCTGCGGCTGCTGCCACAGCCGTTGGGCGTGTTCCAGCAAGGTCGCGGCATCGATGCCCTTCAAGCTTGCCAGCAAGCCCTTGGCGGCCATCCGCCGCTGCGGCGCGGGCACGCCCAGGAAAATGAACTGGTCGCGCATATAGGCTTGCATGGGCGCCGCGCGGCCCGGTTCGGCCGCCGCTTCCAGCGCGATTTTTAATTCTGCATGTAGATTCATGGCATCTCCAGGCGTAAAAAAGGCGCTCCGTGGAGCGCCTTTTCATCTTCAACCGATATTACTGGATTTTTGCTTTCTTCATCAATTCATCGCGGTAAGCGGCGAGTTTCTTCTGTTGCAGCGACTCGGCCACCTGGCCCTTGACTTCTTCCAGTGCCGGCAGCTTCGTCGGACGGGTTTCTTCCAGCTTGATCACGTGGAAGCCGAATTGCGATTGCACCGGCGTTTGCGTAACCTGGCCTGGTTTCAGGGCCACCATGGCGTCGGCGAATGGTTTTACGTACGACGCCGGGCTAGCCCAGTCCAGGTCGCCGCCATTGGCAGCGGAACCGTCTTTCGATACTTTGGCCAGCTCTTCGAACTTGGCGCCGCCTTTCAGCTTGGCGATGATGTCTTTCGCTTCGGCTTCGGTGGCCACCAGGATATGGCGTGCATGGTATTCCTTGTCGCCGGCTTGCGCCTTGAACTTGTCGTACTCAGCCTTGATTTCCGCGTCCTTGACGGGATTTTTCTTCACGTAGTCGGCCAGCAGGGCGTTGATGATGATGCTTTGACGGGCATTGTCGATCTGCGACTTGACTTCCGGACGCGTGCCGTAGCCTTGCTTGTCGGCTTCCTGGATCAGCACTTCGCGGCCGATCAGGTCTTTTTTGATGGCTTCGCGCAGTTGCGGCGAATCCGCTTGCTTGCCTTGGGCGACGACTTGCTTGACGACCTGGTCGACGCGCGACGACGGGATGGCCTTGCCATTCACGGTGGCCACGTTTTGCGCGAACGCAGGGATCGCTACAACGGCTACCAAGGCTAAGATCAGGCGGGCTGGCTTCAAAATCATGTTCATTCCTAATAAGTATACAAAAAACCGGTACAAAAGAATGGCCTGCAATCAGGCACATTCAGACGCAGAATACACGACCGGCGCCGAAAAGGGCGCCGGGCAGGTCAGTTCTTATTGAACTTTCGCTTTTTTGATCATTTCTTCCTGATACGCTTGCAGTTTCTTTTGCTGCAGCGACTCGGCGATCTGTGGCTTGACTTCTTCCATGGTCGGCAGTTTTGCCGCGCGGGTGTCGTCCAGCTTGATTACGTGGAAACCGTTAGGCGTTTGCACGGGGGTTTCCGTGACCTGGCCTTTTTGCAGTTTCACGAAGGCGTCCGAGAACACTTTCGGGAACGACGATGGGGCTGCCCAGTCCAGGTCGCCGCCATTGTCGGCCGAACCCGCATCTTTCGATTGCTTGGCCAGGTCTTCAAACTTGGCGCCGCCTTTCAGCTTGGCGATGATGTCTTTCGCTTCGGCTTCGGTGGCCACCAGGATGTGGCGCACATGGTATTCCTTGTCGCCGGTCTGGGCCACGAAGCGGTCGTATTCCGCCTTGATTTCAGCGTCGCTGACCGGGTTCTTTTTCAGGTAGTCGCCGACCAGGGCGTTGATGACGATGGCCTGGCGTGCGTTCTCGATTTGCTGCTTGACGGCTGCATCTTTGCCGAAACCTTTGTTTTCCGCTTCTTGCATCAGCACTTCACGGCCGATCAAGTCTTTCTTGATCATTTCGCGCAGTTGCGGCGAATCCGGTTGCTGGCCTTGGGCGACGACTTGCTTGACGACTGCATCAACGCGCGACGATGGGATAGGCTTGCCATTCACAACGGCAACGTTTGCGCAAAAACAGGTACCGCGACAACGGCGAGTAGTGCGATCAGCAAGCGGGCTGGCTTAAAAGTCATTATTAAATCCTGTTAGGGAAAGTTTCGTAAAAAACGCATGGAAAGAAAAACATGCCATGGCGCCAGTTGCGGCGCACCCAAGTGATTCGGGTACGCCAAAAACGCCATCCTTATGCTACTTCGGACGGCGCCAACGCAACAATCGCCAATGCATGTATCTCATTATGCATCATATCGTGCACGGAATCATACACCAGTCGATGGCGCATGACGAGTCTGAGGCCTTCAAATTGACTAGAAATAATGCGCAGATTGTAATGGCCTCCGCCCGAGGCGGCGCCCGCGTGGCCCCGGTGGCGCGCCGAGTCGTCTTCCAGCACGCATTCCACTGGGGAAAGTGCCGTTTCCAGGCGTGAACGGATGCGCTCCATGCGCGTTGCCGGCGCGGCCGTATTGTCGATATTCATCATGCGTCTTCCTTGATATGTTTGGCCAGGAACAGCGTTTGCGCCACGATGAAGGCAAAGAAGATGCCCGTCGCGCCAAAGGCCTTGAAACTGACCCAGGCGGCCATGTCGCCCTTGTACAGCACGAAGGCAACGAACAGGTTCAGAGCGCCGATGGCGCCAAAGAAGATGATCCATGCGGCCAGCAGCTGGTTCCACACGGCATCGGGCAATTGCACTTGCGCTTCCATGGTCTTGCGGATCAGGTTTTTCTTGAAGCCCACATAGGCGATCAGCAGAGCCAGGCCGGACAGCCAGTAGATCAAGGTCGGCTTCCATTTCAGGAAGAAGTCGTCATGCAGGTAAATGCTGGCGCCGCCGAACACGACAAAGATGAACAGCGACAGCCACAGCATGCCGTCCACCTTGCGCCCGCGCAGCAGCAGGTAGCTGACCTGGCAGGCCGTGGCGATGATGCCGACCAGCGTCGCCAGGATCCACGGGGCCTGGTCAGCCTTGATCAGGCCGCCCGAGACAAAGCCGGACAGATATTGCTGCACGAAATCGTGCGTGGCCGCTTCATACATGCCGCCCAGCTTGAAGGCGGCGAAGAAGGCGATCAGGGGGAATAGGTCGAATAGAAATTTCATGGCGAGACTTTACTATGATCGTGGTGTAAACATCTTAGGAATGACTTAGGAGCAACATTCGCTTCCCGGGTCATTCCCGTGGCATCAAGGCTGCGGGTCGAAGCGCAGCGAGGCCGAATTGATGCAGTAGCGCAGTCCGGTGGGCGGCGGGCCGTCCGGGAAGACGTGGCCCAGGTGGGCGTCGCAGACGGCGCAGACGATTTCCGTGCGCAGCATGCCGTGGCTGCGGTCGGTGATTTCCGTCACGTTGGCCGGGTCGAGCGCCTGGAAATAGCTGGGCCAGCCGCAGCCGGAATCGAACTTGGTGTCCGACGCGAACAAGGGCGTGTTGCAGCAGACGCAGGTGTAGATGCCATGTTCATGGTGGTCCCAGAACTTGCCCGTGAAGGCGCGTTCCGTTGCCGCATGGCGCGTCACTTCGTACTGCATGGAATCGAGCATGGCGCGCCATTCGGCGTCGGTCTTTTTGACTTTATTGGTGGTCATGGTAATACCTCAGGATGAGCAACTGACTTCAAGGTGGCTGGCCCAGTCGGGCGGCAGGGCCGCATAGTGCTGGTGTTCGGGCTGTTCGTCAAATGGCTTTTGCAAAATTTCCAGCAATTTTGCCACTTCCGTGTAATCGTGCTGCTGGGATTTCTCGATCGCCACTTGCGCCAGGTAGTTGCGCAGCACGTATTTCGGGTTGACCAGGTTCATGGCAACTTGCCGTTCCGTATCGACGCTGTGCTCTTGCAGCAGGCGCGCGCGGTAGCTTGCCGCCCACGTGTCGAACGCGGCGCGGTCGATGAACATGTCGCGCAGCGGGGCATCGCTTTCCGGCTCCGCCACCCGCAGTGCAGACAGGCTGCGGAAGAACTGCGTGAAATCCACGTGGTTTGCCTGCATCAGCGCAAACATGCCGTCGAACAGCTGGGTATCTTCGTCGTGCGCGGTGCGCAAGCCCAGCTTGGCGCGCAGCAGGGCGTTCATCTTCGCGGCAAAAGCCGGCTGGTAGCTGTCCAGCGCCGCTTGCGCCTCTTCCACTTCACCGATCAGCGGCAGCAGGGCCTGGCCCAGCGCATAGCAGTTCCAGTGGCCCACCTGCGGCTGGTTGCTGTAGGAATAGCGGCCTTGCTGGTCCGTATGGTTGCAGATGTGCTCGGCGTCAAACGCTTCCATGAAACCGAAGGGGCCGTAGTCGATGGTCAGGCCCAGGATCGACATATTGTCCGTGTTCATCACGCCATGCATGAAGCCCACGGCTTGCCACTGCGCCATCAGCTCGGCCGTGCGCACGCACACTTCCGCCAGCAAGCCCTGATATGGATTTGATGCAGCGCGCAAATGCGGATAAAAGCCGTCGATGATGTAGTCGGCAAGGATTTTCAGCTCGTCCGGCTTCTTGCGGTAGAACCAGTGCTCGAAGGAACCGAAACGCACGAAACTGGGTGCCATGCGCGTGACGACGGCCGCCGTTTCCAGCGTTTCGCGCATGATGCCTTGCTGCGAGCCCATGATGGCCAGCGCGCGCGAGGTGGGAATGCCCAGCGCCGCCATGGCTTCCGAGCACAGGAATTCGCGGATGGACGAGCGCAGCACGGCGCGCCCGTCGCCCATGCGCGAATACGGCGTGGCGCCCGCGCCTTTCAGCTGCAGCTCCATGGGGCCGTTTTGCGTGGCGATATCGCCCAGCAGGATGGCGCGGCCATCGCCCAGCTGGCCGGCCCAGACGCCGAACTGGTGGCCCGAATACACGGCCGACAAGGGGATCGAGCGCTCGGCCACGGTATTGCCGCTCAGCAGTTCGACGTAGTCAGGCTCGGCCAGGCGCGCGGCATCGAGGCCGATCAGGCTGGCGGCCGGCGCGCTGGCGGCAATGAAATACGGCGCGGGCAGGGGCGTGGGCATCAGCCGCGTATAGAACGCGGGCGGCAAGGCCGCGAATGCATTGTCCAGTGGTAAGGTATGAGCGCTGATGGCAATTCCAGTCAAAGTGGATGCGCCGGCTTGAAAAGAAAGCGCCGGCCAAAAGGCGATTTTACCGCACAGCGCCAGGGCGTGCGTCGGCTCGCCAAGGGGCGCTGACGGAGGGTGGCGGCACGCTGCAAAACGGAATCAAAAATTCCATGCTGCATCGCAATATCGAAATGCGTTGACGATTTCCGCACGACCGTACGAAACTAGTTCATCGTCGTTAACACCCAATTAACACGCAAGAAAAAAGCGGGCCGTTCCCGGCTGCTTCCCATTCGCATACCAGGAGACACGATGTCGGCATTTCCCATGAGTCCAGTAATGGGCCAGATGATGAACCAGCCCCTGCTGATTTCCAGCATTCTCGAGTTTGCAGCGCGTCATTATGGCAGTGGCGAAATCGTCTCGCGGCGGGTGGAAGGCGATCTGCACCGCTATACTTACCGCGATTGCCACCAGCGCACGCGGCGCCTGGCAAATGCCTTGCACGGCCTCGGTATCGGCATGGGCGACCGGGTCGCCACCCTGGCCTGGAATGGCTACCGCCACCTGGAAGCGTACTATGCCGTGTCCGGTTCGGGCGCCGTCTTGCACACGATTAACCCGCGCCTGTTTCCCGAACAAATCGCCTACATTTCGAATCATGCGGAAGACCAGGTGCTGCTGTTCGACCTGACCTTCCTGCCCGTGGTGGAGAAAATCGCCGCCGACTGCACCTTCGTGCGCCATTTCGTGCTGATGTGCGACCGCGACCGCATGCCCGCCAGCAGCACCATACCCGGCCTGCTGTGCTATGAAGACCTGATCGCCACGCACTCGGACGAGTACGAGTGGCCCGTGTTCGATGAAAACTCGGCCGCCGCCCTGTGCTACACCTCGGGCACCACGGGCAACCCGAAGGGCGCCTTGTATTCGCACCGCTCGACGGTGCTGCACGCCTATGCCTCGGCCATGCCCAGCGCCCTGAACGTGCGCGCAACCGACACGGTCCTGCCCGTCGTGCCCATGTTCCACGTGAATGCCTGGGGCTTGCCGTATTCGGTGCTGCTGTCGGGCGCGCGCATGGTGTTTCCCGGCGCGGCGCTCGACGGCAAGTCGCTGTATGAACTGTTCGAATCGGAAAAAGTGACGTTCTCGGCCGGCGTGCCCACAGTCTGGCTGGGTTTGCTGAACTACGCCTTGCAGAACGGCCTGAAGTTTTCCACCTTCCGCCGCACGGTGATCGGCGGCGCGGCGTGCCCGCCGGCCATGATGGATACCCTGATCGACCAGTTCGACGTGGAAGTCATCCACGGCTGGGGCATGACGGAAATGTCGCCACTGGGCACCACGGGCGGCTTGCAGACCAAGCACCTGGCCATGAGCAAGGAAGCGCAGCGCGACATCCTGCACAAACAGGGCCATGCGATCTATGGCGTGGACATGAAGATCGTCGATGACGACGGCAAGGAATTGCCATGGGATGGCGTGGCCTATGGCCACCTGCTGGTGAAAGGGCCGTGGATCATTGCCGCGTATTACAGGAACGAGGGCGGCGACGTCTTGCAGGATGGCTGGTTCCCCACGGGCGACGTGGCCACCATCGATGCGGACGGCTACATGCAGATCACCGACCGCAGCAAGGATGTGATCAAGTCGGGCGGCGAGTGGATTGGCACCATCGACCTGGAAAACCTGGCCATGGCGCACCCGGCCGTGCTGCAGGCGGCCTGCATCGGCGTGTTCCACCCGAAATGGGATGAGCGCCCCGTGCTGGTGGTGGTGCTGCGCCCCGGCATGGATGTCACGCGCGAAGCCTTGCTGCAGTTCTTCGAAGGCAAGATCGCCAAGTGGTGGACGCCCGACGACGTGCTCTTCATCGACGCCTTGCCCATGGGCGCGACGGGCAAGATCCAGAAGAACAAGCTGCGCGAGCAGTTCAAGGGGCACAAGCTGCCGGGGCTGTGATGCATCAGCGAGCCCATGCGTGATTGATCCGGCGGCAAGGGCCGGGGGCGGAGCCTGAGGGTCCGACCACGGTATTTTTACGCCCTTGGCTTGATGGCTGCCTTTCACGCCGCCTGCGGCAGCGCCGAACCCAGCTTTTCCAGCAAGTGGTCAACCTGGAACACGGACAGGGTCTGGCGCTGTTCGTCCGTGCCGATGTCGATCATTTCATCCATTTCGCTGCGCAAATCCTCATGGCTGCCCGTGCGGATGATTTGCGGCGCGGCGAAGCGCTGGCTGTCGGAGATCGTCATGATGTTGTCGACCTTGTCGACCAGAAAGCCGTAGCGCTCAGTGCCCCGTTCCACGATCAGGATCTTGCCGGCGCCCGTGTCGGGCAAGGGTGGCATGGCGTACAGCTGGCGCAGGTCGATGATGCTGATCATTTGCTGGCGCAGGTTCAGCATGCCGCGCATGCAGGCCGGCATGCCGGGCGGCGTGGTGATGGCGCCGCTGAAATCGATGATTTCGCGCACTTGCCCGATCTCCACGGCGAATGGCGTTTCCACGGTAAACGTGATGTACACGCGGCGCTGGGCCTTGTGCGTGGCGGCCGCCGCCGTTTCCGTCTGGTCCGGATAGAGCCGCTTGTGGCCGTCGCGCATCTCGACGATTTCCGCTCTCGACAGGATCTCCTGGTGGTGCAGGAAAATGATGTCGCCCAGGCCTTCCCTGGTGATGCAGCCGGCAAACATGGCGGCGCGCGATTTGCTCAGCAGGGGAATCGGCAAGACTTCATCGCTGAAGAAATGCACGATGCTGTCGACGGAGTCGACAAGGAAGCCCACTGTCGTGTCTTCCAGGCGCACGACGATGATGCGCTGCTCCGGCGTCGGCCCCTTGCCGCTCTGGGCCGCTTGCAGCAGGGCTGCGAAATCGACGACGGCCACCTGGCTGCCGCGAAAATGCATGCGTCCCAGGCACAGTTCGCTGTTCAGGATGGAACTGTGCAGCTCGGGCACCTTGATGATTTCCTGGATGGCCAGCATCTCGAAGGCGAACGTGGCGCCCGCCGCATGGAAGCTGACGCACTGGCGGCGCTCGCTCTGGGCATGGTAGCGGGCCGTGCTGAGCTTGCTACCGCTCGCCTGCAGGGCCAGCACATGGGGCACGTTTTCGATGCGCAGCATGGCTTGCGGGTCAAGAATTTGCAGCAGGCGCGCGCCGCCGTCGAGCAAGATCGTGCCGGCGATCACGGCATGCGCGTCGCCGGCCGCATACTGCAGGGCACTGCGGGCGCTGGCCGGCACGCGCAGGATTTCGCCCGTATCCTGGAAAACGATGCCGATCAGCACTTGCTGAAAATCGAGGATGGCGATCTTGTCGGTGGACACGGCGCGCGGCGCCTCGGCGCGGAACAGCCGGCCCAGGTTGACCACCGGAATGACGCTGCCGCGCAAGGTGAACATGCCTTCCAGATACGCCGGCGACAGGGGCAGGGTGGTAACTTTGGCCGGGTAATTCACCACCTCGCGGATGCAGTGGGCGGGCAGGGCGAATTCATCGCCCCCCAGGTAGAAGGAGCCGAACAGTTCCGTGGCAGCGCCGCCGCCCGCTTGCGCTTGCAAGCCCGTCGCTTCATGCATGTCCATATGCGCCTTCCTTGCGTTGAATCAAGCCGGGTTGCGCCAGCACGTCCGTGACGGCAAAGCTGAGGTGGGCGCAATCGATCAGCAACTGGCGGCCATGGCGCCCGCCCAGCGCGCAAAAACTGACCTGCAAGCCGCACTGGTCCAGGTATTTCTGTGCCGCCTGCGCGTTTTGCCGACCCACCTGCAGGCGGCCGCGTCCATTGTCGGGACCGAACATGCTGGCGCCACCTGCCAGCACCACTTCGATATCGGCGTAGTCGGCCTGGCGCACGCCCATCAGGCGCAGCAGCGATGGCACGGCCTGGCTCACATAGCGCGCGCCGATGGAATGGTCGCTGCCTGGCGCTTCCGGCAACAGGCAGTGGGCCAGGCCGCAGCGATGGCCTTTCTTCCAGATGAAGCCGATGCCGATGCAGGAGCCGAGCAGCGCTTGCAGTTGTTCACCGTGCGTGCCTACGCTGAGCTGTCCCATGCCGACATGCTGCAGGGGCGCCACGTGGTCATGGCTGGCAACGATACTCATGCCGTCCCCGCTTTATAGATCATGGGAAACTCGAATTGGTAGCCGGTACCGAGGCGGGCGATGGTTTCCGACTCGCCCAGGATCAGCCGGCCATCATCCTTCAGGCTGGAACGGGCCTGGCGCAGCACGGTTTCCTGGTGTTCGGCGTCGAAATAGATCAGCACATTGCGCAGGAATACCAGGTCGAACTGCTGGCCCGGCTTGAGGGGCAGCGCTTCGAGCAGGTTATGCTGTGTAAAGCTGACGTTCTGCCGCAGTTCCTCGTTGACCTTGACCCCATACGGCGAGGGTGTGAAGTATTTGCGCAGCAAGTCCGGGTGCGACAGGCGGATGCGCTCGACGGAGCGCCCGCTGTACTGGCCGGCCCTGGCCGCGCCCAGGATTTGCTGGGAAATATCGCTGGCCAGGATCTGGTAGCGGAAGGCCGGCGTCTGCAGCTTGAATTGCTCGCACAGCATGGCGATCGAATACAGCTCTTCGCCGCTGGCCGCGGCGGCCGACCACACGCGCAGGCACGCACCGGGATGGGCGCGCGCCCAGGCGGGCAGGTAGCGGTCGCGGAAATAATCCCAGATCTGCGGCGTGCGGAAGAACAAGGTGTCGTTGGTTGTCACCAGGTCGATGAAATGCGCCACTTCATCGCGGTCGCTGGCCACCCGGTCCAGATAAGCCTGATAGCTGTGCAGGGACAGCGCCTGCAGCCGGGGCTGCAAGCGCCGTTCCAGCAAGACACTTTTTCGCGGCGTCATGGCGATGCCCGTATGCTCGCGCACCAGCGCGATCAGGGTCGTCAATACCTCGGGCGTCAGGCTGGCCGCGTGGCTCATGGCTTACACCACGAAGCCGGAGACAGTCTGGTTCAGGCTGCCAGCGCGCTCGTTCAGCCCATCCGTCGAGCGGGCGATGCTGTCGCAGTTGGCGGCCGACTTCTCCGTTTCCTCGGCGATGTACTGGATCGCCGTGGACACTTCGCGCGCCGTCAGCAGCTGCTCGTTGGCCGCCTTCGAGATATCCGAGATGGCCAGGGTGGTTTTCGCCACGCCCGAGACGATCTTGTCGAAAGCATCGCTGGCCTGGCGCGAGATTTCGCTGCCGGTGGACACGCGCTTGACGGACTCGTTGATCAGCTTGGAAATTTCCTTGGTTGCCTGCGAGGAACGCTCGGCCAGCTTGCGCACCTCGTCGGCGACGACGGAAAAGCCCAGGCCATGTTCGCCCGCGCGCGCCGCCTCGATGGCCGCGTTAAACGCCAGCATATTGGTCTGGTTGGCGATCTCGCTGATGACCTTGACGATTTCGCCGATGTCTTCCGACGAGCGGTTGATCAGGTCCATCGCCTCGATCGACTTGGCGACGGCGCGCGCGCCCGCTTCGGCTTCCTGCTGCGTGGCTTTCGCCAGGTAGTCGGCGTTCGAGGTGTTTTCCGCGATGGAATTGATGGAAAAGGTCAGGCCGTCGATCGAGGCGTTCATTTCTTCCACCGTGGCGCCCAGCGCCTGCGTGCCCACGGCCACGCCCGTGGCCCGTTCGGCGATGGTGTGCGAGGCTTCGGCAAAGCCGTTCGCAGCTGCCACCACGTCGCCGATCACGCCGCGCAGGTCGACGATCATCTTGCTGATGCCGCCCGCCAGCAGATCGATCGGTTCGTCGCCTTCGGGCACGATATTGCAGGTCAGGTCGCCTTGCGCGGCGCGCGCCACGCAGGCCAGCAGGGCCTCGACCTTGCGGCTGTCATTGGCGGCCTTGGCCTGGATGCCGGTTTCCATGTTGACCTGGTCGCTGATGTCGATGGCAAATTTCACCACCTTATAGGGCTTGCCGTTGAGGTCGAGGATGGGGTTGTAGGTGGCCTGTATCCACACCACCTTGCCATGGCTGCCCAGGCGCTTGTAGCGTCCCGTGTCGAATTCGCCCCGGTTCAGCTTTTGCCAGAATTTCTTGTAGTCGGCGCTGCTGGCGTACTCGGGTTCGCAAAACATGCGGTGATGCTCGCCCTGGATGTCGCCCAGCTCATAGTCCATGACGGAGAGGAAATTTTCGTTCGCGTCCAGCACGTTGCCCTGCATGTCGAATTCGATCACGGCTTGCGCCTTGACGATGGCGCTGACCTTGCCCTCGTATTCGGCATTGCGCTTTTTCAGCGCCGTGACATCGCTGGCGAACTTGACGACCTTGAAGGGCCGGCCTTCCGCGTCGAAAATCGGGTTGTACGAGGCGTTGAGCCAGATTTCGCGGCCATCTTTCGTCACGCGCTTGTATTCGCCCGAGTCGAATTCACCCTTGGCCAGCTTTTGCCAGAACTGCGCGTATTCCTCGCTCTTGGCATATTCCGGCTCGCAGAACATGCGGTGGTGCCGGCCTTCGATTTCCTCCAGCGAGTAGCCGACGGCCTTGAGGAAATTGTCGTTGGCGCGGATGACGGTGCCGTCGAGCTTGAACTCGATCACGGCTTGCGCCTTGCTGATGGCGTCGATCTTGCCTTCGTAATCGGCATTGCGGCGCTTGCTGGCCGTGATGTCGGTGGCGAACTTGATGACTTTATAGGGCTTGCCGTCGGCGTCCAGGATAGGGTTGTAGGAAGCATTGATCCACACCTCGCGCCCGTCCTTGGTCACGCGCTTGTATTCGCCCTGGTCGAATTCGCCGCGTGCCAGCCGGGCCCAGAAGGCGCGGTATTCGTCCGTCTTCACATAATCAGCGTCGCAGAACATGGCGTGGTGCTTGCCCTGCACGTCCGCCAGGGTATAGCCGACGACGCGCAGGAAATTGTCATTCGCATGCAGGATGGTGCCGTCGAGTTCGAATTCGATCACGGCCTGAACACGGTTGAGCGCAGTATTTATCGCTTGTAAGTCCAGATCCTGGGAGTGGCTGACATGGCTGGCTGCGTCCATAAAATATCCTTCAGTGTGAGTCGAGGAATGGGTGGCGCTAATGCAGTGACAATGATATAAAACGGCTCGAAAATGATATAGACATGCGGCGATGTGATAATCGGTGAGAATCTGCGCAAGATAATGCAGGCCCTCTCCGGCAACGCCGCTGCGTAATATTAGATCAATTGCAGAGTATTGATTTGAATCAATAATTTTATTATTCCCCAGCCCCTGGCGAAAAACAAGGGGCGTGAATAAATAATGCGAAAAGTGTCGCTATTGGCCAGTGCACGGATATACATGCATATTTATCGCATAATAAAACATTGTTTTTATTATTATGCTTTTATTATTTTTATGAATATCCATCCGATAGCTGCTGCACCCGGCGGGGCGGGTGCCCGCATATGCTCGGGCGATGCTGTAAGATGACCACCACCTGTGGCGGCGCTCCATGGCGGCGTGCCCGCCAAGACAAAAATAATACGAGCGTTCTTTTATGCGGTATAGTGAAGCTTCATCCCTTGCAACCACCTCATACATTGAGTAAAACCAATAAGGAAGAGACATGAGCGCTGAATATCAAGTGAACGGTGCCGTTGCCGTCATCACCCTGGCCAATCCACCCGTCAACGGCATGGGCCTGGCGACCCGTACGGCTGCCGTGGCGGGCATCCGCCAGGCGCTGGCCGATGCGTCCGTCAAAGCCATCGTCATCACGGGCGCCGGCAAGGCATTCTCGGGCGGCGCCGACATCAAGGAATTCAATTCGCCCAAGGCCCTCACGGAGCCGACCCTGCATACGCTGATCAACGTCGTCGAACAATCCACCAAGCCGGTGGTGGCGGCCATCCACAGCGTCTGCATGGGCGGCGGCCTGGAGCTGGCGCTGGGCTGCAACTACCGCGTGGCCGCGCCGGGCGCGCAAATGGCCTTGCCTGAAGTTAAACTCGGCATCTTGCCGGGCGCGGGCGGCACGCAGCGCCTGCCTAGAGTGCTGGGCCTGGAAACGGCCCTCAACATGATTGTCTCCGGCACGCCCGTGGCATCGGAAAAGCTGGCTGGCACGGCCCTGTTCGATGAAGTCATCGCCCCTGGCGCGGACTTGCTGGCCGCCGCCGTGGCCTTTGCGACGAAAGTAGCCGAGCTGCGCCCGCTGCCGAAAGTGCGCGAGCGCAAGGTCGATTACCCGAACCACGAAGCGTTCCTGCAGTTTTCGCGCAATACCGTCAAGGCCATGTCCGGTCCGTTCCCCGCACCGCTGAAATGCGTCGATGCCGTGGCCGCTGCCGTGACGATGAAATTCGACGATGGCCTGAAGTACGAGCGCGAACTGTTCATGCAGCTGGTGCAGTCGCCTGAGTCGAAAGCCCTGCGCCACGCCTTCTTTGCCGAGCGCGTGGCCAGCAAGGTGCCCGACGTGCCGGCCGATACGCCGGTGCGCCCGATTGCCAGCGCGGCCATTGTCGGCGCCGGCACCATGGGTGGCGGCATCGCCATGAACTTCGCCAACGCCGGCATCCCCGTCACGTTGCTGGAAACGCGGCAGGAAGCGCTGGACAAGGGCCTGGCCACCATCCGCAAGAACTACGAAAACACCGTCAAGAAGGGCAAGCTGACGCAGGAGAAGGCCGAGCAGCGCATCGCGCTCGTTTCCGGCACTTTGGCGTATGAAGATATCGCGCAAGCCGACATCGTCATCGAAGCCGTCTTCGAGGAACTGGGCGTCAAGGAAACCGTCTTCAGGCAGCTCGACGCCGTCATGAAGCCGGGCGCCATCCTGGCCTCGAACACCTCCACCTTGGACCTCGACAAGATCGCCGCATTTACCAGCCGTCCACAGGACGTCATCGGCACGCATTTCTTCAGCCCGGCGAATGTCATGAAGCTGCTGGAAATCGTCCGCGGCAAGCAAACGGGCAAGGATGTGCTGGCTACGGCGCTGGCGCTATCGAAAAAGCTGAAAAAGACGGGGGTCGTTTCGGGCGTGTGCGATGGCTTCATCGGCAACCGCATGATCGAACAATACAGCCGGCAAGCCGGTTTCCTGCTGGAAGAAGGCTGCCTGCCGGAGCAGGTCGACAAGGCGGTGGAGAAATTCGGTTTCGCCATGGGCCCGTTCCGCATGGGCGACCTGGCCGGCAACGACATCGGCTGGGCCATCCGCAAGCGCCGCTATGTGGAAAAGCCGGAGGTGACGTATTCGAAGACGGCCGACCTGCTGTGCGAACTGGGGCGGTTTGGCCAGAAGACGGGCGCCGGCTGGTATGACTACAAGGCGGGCGACCGCAAGGCCTATCCTTCGGAGCAGGTCAACGCCATGATCATCCAGCATTCCGCCGACCTCGGCGTGGCGCGCCGCAAGATCAGCGACCAGGAAATCGTCGAGCGCCTTGTGTATGCGCTGGTCAATGAAGGCGCGCGCATCCTGGAAGAGGGCATCGCCCTGCGCGCGTCGGACATCGACATGGTGTATCTGACGGGCTACGGTTTCCCCCTGTTCCGCGGCGGCCCGATGTTCTACGCGGATAGTGTGGGCTTGCCGAACGTGCTCGACACGATCAACGGTTACGCGCAAGGCCGCCACGGCGAAGCGTGGACCCCGGCACCGCTGCTGGTGAAACTGGCGGGCGAGGGCAAGGGTTTTAATGGCTGATGCGACGCTGCCATTGAAGCCAGCAATGTTGTCGGATTACGCGTGGCTACGCCACGCTAATCCGACCTACGTCTTATGCGCTTTTACACAAGGTTCCAGAGCCGGGTAGGTCGGATTAGCGCGCAAGCGCGTAATCCGACACGACCACCGACGCCAGCAAGATGGTCGGATGACGCGGTTGTTGTACGTGGTGTTGCGCGGGGTTCCAGAGCCGGGTAGGTCGGATTAGCGCGCAAGCGCGTAATCCGACGCCACCACCGACGTCAACCTCACTGCCGGATGACGCGTTTTATTTCTTCCGCGTCACCATCTTGACCGCCTCGTTGACGATGACGGGATTGTCCTTCTGAATGTAGTAGCCGGTGCCCGTGATGCGCTCGATGGCTGGCGCACCGGACAGGCGCTGCCAATCCTTTTCCTGGGCCCGCACCAGGTTCTCGAATGAGCCCGTTTCCTCGATGCCGAATTTGTCGCGCACCAGCAGCATGGCCGGTATGCGCAGGGGGCTGGTCATGTCGACATGCTGCAGGCACTGTGCCTGGGCGTCGAATTCCGCCGATTCCGCGCTGTTGAACATCAGCTTGCGCCGCGTCTTCAGCAGCATCGCGTAGGTGCTGGCCTCTGTCTGCATGCGGCTCCATTGCTGCGGGTGCGTGGGGTCGAGCAGCACCAGGCCCGCCACGTCCTGCGGGTACAGCCTGGCATACACATACTGGTACAAGCCTCCCAGGCCATGGCCGACCAGCACATACGGCGGCTTCAGGCCCGCCTGCGCCAGCAGGGCGCGCTGCTGGGCTGCAATGGTGCAGGGATCGCGTGGTGTGCTGGTCTTCTGGCTGTCGCCGTAGCCCGGACGGTCATACACGAGCACGCGGTGCTGCTGCGCCACTTCAGGCACGACCTTGGCCCACACATCCTTGCCATCGCCCATGGCCGACTGGAACACCACGGGCACGGCGCCGTGGCCAGCGAGCGTATAGGCGATGGTGGCGTCGGGCAGGGCGGCCGTGGCCGGCACGCCGGGCGCGGCCGGTTTGGATGGCATCAGCGAGCAGGCGGACAGCAGCAGGCCGGCACTGCCCAGGAGAATGGTGCGCGCGGGGCGGCCGACAAATAAATGATGCATGAAGTTCCTTCTTGGTTCATGGACCGGGGACCGGTATGCGTGCCAGCCATTATAGGCAAATCATGTGAAAGTGAAAATGCCGAACAGAACGGGGATTGCGCCTCTGTCAGCCGGCGTCGGCGCGGTGGCAGACGGCTTCGATGCGGTTGCCGTCCGGATCGAACAGAAACGCGGCGTAATAGCTGGCGTGGTAGTGGCGCAAGCCGGGCGCGCCCAGGTCGAAGCCGCCGTGGGTCACGCCTGCCTGCCAGAAAGCATCGACGGCCGCGCGTGTGCTGGCCTTGAAGCAGTAATGGCGGCGCGGCGCGTCGTCCGGCGCCGGGCCCAGGCGCACGGAAAAATAGCTGCGTTCAGGGTGGTCGGCATCGCTGCGTTCGCCATAGCCGATCCAGGCATCGGCATGGTCGCTGCCCACCTTGGGCACGTCCAGGGCGGCAAAGATGGCATCGTAGAAGTGCTCGGCGCGCGCCAGGTCGGCGACGGTGAGGGAGACGTGATCGAGCATGGATACTCCACAGTAAACAAGGACGGCCATAGCATAGCCCGGATCGGGACGGCCGTGGGCATTCCTGTGGGGGAGTGACCGAGTCGCACTGGCGGCGGCAAACCGGCGGTCAAGGCCGGCTTGGGGGGAAGGCGGGAAGGAGCCAGTGCCGCTCAGCGGGCGCACGAACACGGAGCCGCCGGCGTGCCGGCCGGGGCAGGC